>NZ_JAKUDY010000009.1:0-170728 GCF_022662635.1 Bacillus cereus group sp. BfR-BA-01522
GTTCGATTCCGTCCCGAGCCACCATTTTGAATTAGCGAGCCGGCTTAGCTCAATTGGTAGAGCAACTGACTTGTAATCAGTAGGTTGGGGGTTCAAGTCCTCTAGCCGGCACCAGTAAGTTTCGGAGGGGTAGCGAAGTGGCTAAACGCGGCGGACTGTAAATCCGCTCCTTCGGGTTCGGCAGTTCGAATCTGCCCCCCTCCACCATTTATATAGGGGCATAGTTTAATGGTAGAACAGAGGTCTCCAAAACCTCCAATGTGGGTTCGATTCCTACTGCCCCTGCCAAATGAATATGGCGACTGTGGCGAAGTGGTTAACGCACCGGATTGTGGCTCCGGCATTCGTGGGTTCGATTCCCATCAGTCGCCCCATTTACTTTGAATATTTACAAATTGATTAAAATATGATAAGATTTTTAATGTCTTATATGAAAATCATTGTAATAAAGTTGATGATGATAACATATAATGTATTAATCATTCGATGGGCTATAGCCAAGCGGTAAGGCAACGGACTTTGACTCCGTCATGCGCTGGTTCGAATCCAGCTAGCCCAGCCATTTTGCGGAAGTAGTTCAGTGGTAGAATACAACCTTGCCAAGGTTGGGGTCGCGGGTTCGAATCCCGTCTTCCGCTCCAAATTGAATATGGCGGCATAGCCAAGTGGTAAGGCAGAGGTCTGCAAAACCTTTACCACCGGTTCGAATCCGGTTGCCGCCTTTTTTTTATATGCCGATGTGGCGGAATTGGCAGACGCGCACGACTCAAAATCGTGTTCCTTCGGGAGTGTCGGTTCGACCCCGACCATCGGTATCGTTAAATGGTTATCGTGAATTACAGAAGAATTAAGTAATAGCAACGTTTAAAACGTCTTTCTACAGTTTTGTAGGAAGGCGTTTTTTTGTGTTTTCAGGGGTAATTTTGCTTAAAAAATCCACTTTTATAATCGTATTCATTGGTCGTGTTCATAGGTAAAGAAAGGTGGTTAACTTATGGCTAGAAGAAAAAACACTTCAGCAGAAAGTAAATTAGCTGTTATTAAAAAATAAAGTAAATTCTATGTTGAAACGTTTGATGAAGCTATCACCTTATCAATATACTAAAAGTACTACGGATGGTGACATTTTTGTTGGTAAATTATATGGAGAAGATGTAATTCTTAAAGATGTTAAAGTTGATGAAATTACATACTCTAAGAGAACTCGAGAAGAAGCTGAACAACTTCGGAAGGAATTTGATAGAAGTGTCAGAAAAGATTTTCTTAAATCCTTAGTTAATGATCCTGTTAAGCTTGCTGAACCCAAGAATGCTGGTATATCAGATGGGGATATAGAATTGATGAAAAGAGGAAAGCCTCCAATAGGGTGGCAAGTACATCATAATCTTCCTTTAGATGATGGAGGGACAAATGCATTTGAAAATTTAACTTTAATACAAAATCACCCATATCATAAAGCTATAACTAATACACAACGTACATTAACTAAAGGCTTATAACCTGGAGATAGTGTAGACATAAGCTGGCCTATACCGAAATATAATATCTACCCTAAAGGGGAATAAATTTAGAAAGAGGTTTTTATATGTGGAAAAATATGATTTTGGAAATTGGAGATATACTGAAAAGTGTTAATTATAAGCTGAATACACCTGCAACGGATACTGAAGTTCAGAGATTAAGAGAACATGTAAAAGAGAAATTTAATGTTGATTTACCGAGTGAATACGAAGAGTTTCTTAAAACTGTAAATGGTTTAGACTTTGATGGACTGGTACTTTACGGAGTTGATTCTTCTTTACTAGAAACAAAAAAAGATGAACATATTTGCGGCTTTATAGACACGAATGAGATTTGGTATGAAAATGAATTTCAAAAAGAGTATCTTTTCTTTGGGGATTCAAATATTGCGTGGTTTTGTAAAAGCTTATCAGATGGTACTTATTTAGAACTTGATAAACCATCAGGTACGGTAATGAACACATATAATGATTTTAATACAATGCTTGAGGAAGCGTTAAAAATCACCCTTCTTTAATAGGAGGACTGCATTATGAATAATATTACTTGGATTGGAGTAAATAAAAAAGAAATTACAGATGAACAAATTGAACAATTAGAACAGTACTTTGGTATTAAATTTCCTAATGATTTTATTGAGTGTGTAAAGAAATATGATGGTGGCTATCCTACTCCAGATACATGTAAACGCCAGAATAAATTTTACAGTTTTCGCTAATATGGACTTTACATTTTTATCCACATTTGTCGCCCACTTTATTTGGAGAAGCAGGTATGATAGCCTTGTAGAATCAGCCATGGTTCTTTTATTACTAAGGCTTCAAGGCTGTTTATCATACCTGTAGAGGCTCCATGTCAAGTGGGCTATGCGTAATCTAATGTATAAAAGGAAACTTGGCAGAAATTGTGAAATACTCCTTGGCGTTTACAAATGGGTGGTACTCAAGCTGATGTAGCTGAAGTTTTACACAAAATAAGACAAGATTTATTAGAAGGTAAGATATAAGATTAAATGAACCAAAGAAATAACTATATGGCAATAAATGGTGAGGGAGAATATACATATGAAGATTTGGCAATTAAAAAGTTCAACTAGTGATTATCAAACTTTTCAATTATTAAATTATGAAGAGGATAAAAAATATTTTAAGAATAGGCTGTGAAAAATTTGCATTTATTCCTAGTGTTGTTCAAAATGAAACGATTTTTTAAGTATATATAAATGAAAAAATTCATCCGAACTATCTGTTGGTATCAGATGAATTTAGAAATGCAGTTTTAGAGAATGATTTTAAAGGTTTTGAATTCTAAATCTAAAGACAAAACGAATTGATTCATGTTATAATTTTTAAACATAAGGATTCCTCTTTCTGTATTATTTTGTTGTGGTGACTTAATTTTATCAGAAATGGTCCTTATTTTTTAT
This sequence comes from Bacillus cereus group sp. BfR-BA-01522, assembly GCF_022662635.1. NCBI lineage: Bacteria > Bacillati > Bacillota > Bacilli > Caryophanales > Bacillaceae > Bacillus > Bacillus cereus group sp. BfR-BA-01522. The sequence goes on from NZ_JAKUDY010000009.1 coordinate 2,948, forward strand.
GAAAAAATTTAAATCCGGTGAAATTTTACTGACCGTAAAATTTCACCGGATTTTTAGTTTAGAGATGGATTTTGTCCCAGCCTCTTTTAATTCAATCTATTAACCACCAGTATGACCATCTGACATTTGTTTTACAGTATGAATAGCTTGATGTGTATCTTTAGAATCCAGTACACCAAATGTTAATGTTAGTGCAGTCATAATTCCCATTAAACTAATTATTACTTTTTTCATTTTAATGCCCCCTTAGCATGAATTTTTTCTCTTGCATTTGAACTTAGATAGAAATATTTACTTGCTTTTAAGTGATTTCCTTCATGATAAAATTTTACTGCTAATTTTTCATTATATTCATGAATGTACTCGTATAGGTTTTCTTTTTCAAAATAGAGCATTCCTGCTAGTATTATTGATTCTAATTGTTCTCCAGAAACCTCATTGTTTATCGCTAGTAAGATATTAAAGCGATGTTGGTATTCCTCATTTTTTAATTCTAAACTGATTTCTAAACCTGTTTTCAAAAGTTCTAATGCTTTTTCTTTATTATTAATTTTTGCGTGTTCACATGCTTCAATTAAAATCGCTCTATAGTTTGCCGGCATTTTTTCAGTTACTTCGGATAAATAGCGAATTGCTAATTCTGAAAGGTTTTGATTTGCATACATAAAACCTAAGTTATGTCGAACGTATAAGGTTGCTTGTTCTTCGTTTTGTTTTTGGAATATATCTAATGCAGAGATAAGACATTCTTCTGCTAATTCATATTCTTTCAAATGTATACATGCTAATCCATAAAGGTTATTACAGTAACCAATGTTTAATTCATAACCATTGTATTTAGAAAAAATTTCTTTTGCCTTAGAGACCTGTTTAAGTGCTAAAACATATTGTTGGTTATGACAACTAAAGGTAGAAAGTTTAAAATAAAATTCTGCTTGTTCAAGTTGATCTGGGATTTGTTTTAATTTAATTTCGGCTTTTTCATAATGTTCTTTTGCCAAATTATAATCACCAGTTATGTTTGAGTGCATTGCCTTGAAAAAATGGTAATAATATAATAAAGGTTCATCTGTTGGTATATCAAAAGATTCTATTTCTTTAAAACTATCTTTGCCAATACTTAAACTGTCCATCAAGTATTGATAACGGAAGTTCAATAAAGAGTAGTATAAAAGTACATTTTTATCGTCTTTTACACTGGTAATGTTTTTATCGATTTCTTTTTTTAGTTGCTTTGCATTATCTAAATTTCTTTTTCGAATTTCTATATACCAGTTATCTAATAACTTTGTAATCTGTTCATTCCCCTTTGTTTGAACGTTCATGATATCCTCCTTTGTATTTTATAGGTTCTTATAAATAATGATAGCAAGAATGGAATATAATAGATATTATACCTAATTGTTTTTCAATAAAAAACTGAATTTTCTGTTTTTTGAGAGAGGAATATAAAATCATTTTAAATAGTACATAATAGGAAGTATATGTGTATGGAAAAATATGATGTTTTTATTAGTAAGTGCAAATTTAAAATTTAAAGAAGCAGATGTATTAAGCGTATTGTTTAAAGTAGGAGCAGGGAAATAGATATGTTACATAATAATGGATGAACTGTTAAATAAGGCGTTTCAATAAAAGAATGTCTTATTTAATTTATATGATTAAAAACTGATCCTTCGATAAGGAAAAAATATATTAAATAACATATGTACATATATAATAGGAAGAAACTCGTTTTATGTCGAACTACTCAACTTGACGAACTTTTTTAAACAAAATATACTTGTTTACAAGATAGTCGTATGTGATAATTAGGTTTAATTTAAAATTGAACGTAAAAGAACGTATATATATATCAATGTTTTCGATGGTTTGAGGGAAGGATTAAATTCTATAACCGACTCAAAATCGTGTTCCTTCGGGAGTGTCGGTTCGACCCCGCCCATCGGTATTGAAGAGCGTAGAAAAAGACTCTAACAATTTTGGTTAGAGTCTTTTAGCATTTAATGAGATAAAAGAATAACTTATTCTGCTTGGAGATACAGTTGCTACTTATTTAACGAGACCTAGAGATCTGTCTTAAAATAATTATTTGCTTTCTCTTATTACATAATAAATGGAAGAAGTATTACATTCGCAATGAAGAATAAAATTCATGTATAATATATAATGTGAAATAAAAGCTATGCGAGTTTTTGTTAAGTTCATAATGAATTATGAACTTTTTATACTTATTTTGAAAAAGTGTTGAAGAAATACTATATTTCATATTAATATTTTTTATGTAGATTTAAACGTGAAAGAGAGTGGAACAGAATGGGTCGTAAATGGAACAACATTAAAGACAAAAAAGCCTCAAAAGATGCTAACACAAGCCGTATATATGCAAAATTTGGACGTGAAATTTATGTGGCAGCAAAACAGGGTGAGCCAGATCCAGAATCAAACCAAGCGTTAAAAGTTGTATTAGAACGTGCGAAAACATACAGTGTACCAAAATCAATTATTGATCGTGCAATTGAAAAAGCAAAAGGCGGTTCGGAAGAAAATTATGATGAGCTTCGTTACGAAGGATTTGGTCCAAACGGCTCGATGATAATCGTAGATACACTTACAAATAACGTAAACCGTACTGCAGCGGACGTACGTGCTGCGTTTAATAAAAACGGTGGAAATATGGGTGTAAATGGATCTGTAGCGTATATGTTTGATGCAACTGCTGTTATTGGACTTGAAGGGAAAACTGCGGATGAGGTACTTGAAATTTTGATGGAAGCAGATGTAGACGCACGTGATATTTTAGAGGAAGAGGATTCTGTTATTATTTATGCTGAACCAGATCAGTTTCATGCAGTACAAGAAGCGCTTAAGGCTGCTGGAACTACTGAATTTACAGTTGCGGAACTTACAATGCTTGCACAAAATGATGTAGAACTTTCAGAAGAGGCACAAGCACAATTTGAAAAGTTAATTGATGCATTAGAAGATTTAGATGATGTACAACAAGTTTATCATAACGTTGATTTAGGTGAATAATATATGAGCAAAAGGCCTTTTGTTATTTAGCAAAAGGCTTTTTTATATTCAAAAAGAACAGAAAGACTATAAAAGCATAAAATATTTTTAAGTTGATTGAAAGAACGTTTGTTCTGTATAATGGATATACATTTTAGTATATAAAACAACTAAGAAATACATTTGTATTCCGAAAAAATATATAGCAGATGGTATAATAAAAAGATAAACATTTTATTCCATATGAATGTTGTTAAGATGATGAACGGATGTTATAACTTACAAGATTGTAAGATAGGTGTAAGAGAAATCGATTGGATCTTCTTTTGGAAGACGATATTCTTAAATTAAGAATAATATATTCTATATAGAAAAGAGGTGGGCACGATGAAAGAGCGTGTATTATCTAGAGTGAATTATCATCAAAAAATTTCATTCAATCCGATTACAAAGTTTCTTTATAAAGCTATTATTTTATTATTATTACTAAGTTGTACTTTATTATTTATCGGAAATGTAATGATTGAACGTAGTGATATTAGCAAGCTGCAAGTTCCTGCTAAATTAGAGATACCAAGCTCGTTGGCTCACGCATTTATTGCGACTGAAGATAAAAGGTTTTACCATCATAATGGATTAGATTATATTGCAATTGTTCGTGCGTCTATTGAAAATATAAAAGCGGGTGGTATTGTACAAGGAGGAAGTACAATTACACAGCAGTTATCTAAAAATGCTTTTTTATCTAATGAGCGCACATTTTCTCGAAAATGGAAAGAAATTTTTTATACAAAAAAAATTGAGCGTACATTTACGAAAGATGAAATTTTGAAATTGTATGTGAGTAATATTTATTATGGAGAAGGTGCATGGGGAATTGAAAAAGCAGCAAAGTTATATTTTGGTAAAAAGGTTAACAAACTAACATTAAGTGAAAGTGCAATGTTAGCTGCTGTTGTAAAGGCACCTGCGTATTATTCACCTGCAAAAAATTACAATAAAGCTGTGGAACGAAGAAACGTAGTCTTAAAGCTAATGGAGCGAGAGGGATATATTAATCATAACCAATATGTGCAAGCACTAAGTGAGAAACTTGTTATTCGTCACGATCCAAAAACAGAGCATTTGATACAAAAGACAGCACGTGAAAAGCTTGTTAGTGAAAGGGAGTTCCGAGAGAGGAGCTTCTTTTTTATGGATAAAATATGAACAGAAGAGACACAATATTGTCACATTTACTCTATTTTTGGAATTTATGTGAGCGTGTTCATTGCATGACTGATATAAGTATTGATATTATGTGTATTGTGTACAGCAATGTACATAGAATATGAAATTAAAGAGGAATGCATATGAAATCATCGAACAAAATCATGATTCTTGGTATTGTTTTTTCTATTGCTGTATTAATTGTTATTGGAACAATTGTGTACAGTATTATAAATGACAAAAAAGAAAAAGGAAATGAGATGTTTGCTTATTCTACTCAACAAGCTTTAGGGAAAGAAGATGCTCCTGTGAAAGTTGTTGAATTTGGAGACTTCAAATGCCCAGCTTGTCGAACTTGGGATGCAACAGTATTTCCTCGTTTAAAAGAAGATTATATTAATAAAGGAAAAGTGCAGTTTTATTTTATTAACTTCCCATTTATCGGAAAAGATTCTGAATTAGGTGCTGCAGCTGGTGAGGCAATTTATAAACAAGATCCAGATTCTTTCTGGAAATTCTATGATGAAATTTATCAAAGTCAGAAAAAAGATACTGAGGAATGGATTACAGAAGAACTGCTTCTGAACATAGTGAAGGAAAAACTTCCAAAAGTGAATGTAGAACAGTTTAAGAAGGATTTACACAGTAAGGAAATGAAAGAAAAAGTACGTAAAGATTTTGATCGTGCAGAAAAACTAAAAGTACAAGGTGCACCATCGGTATATGTAAACGGAAATCTTACAAATCCTGATTATGACAGTATGAAAAAGGAAATTGATAAAGAATTGAAAAAGTGATGAGACCCCTCATCACTTTTTCGACTTTTTTCGATAAAATTATTGCATAGGCTTTTATTACGTGCTATACTACTTTACATAAGTTATTGAAATAACTTATGTATTTTTTATGATTTGCGGGTGTAGTTTAGTGGTAAAACAAGAGCCTTCCAAGCTCTGGTCGAGAGTTCGATTCTCTTCACCCGCTCCAGCTATTATTTCGTATTTTTATAATAACTTGTGATCAACGCAGTGTTTCGTTTCTAAGATAAACGAGGCATTGCGTTTTTTAATGTTTGGAAAAGAATATTTTATGCAAGAATAGAATGAACGAATATGATTATGAAATGAATTGCTAACCAACGGTAGATGATTCAATATATATTCATCGTAGAAGGAGGCAAAGCATGGATTTTGAGAAATTAAAGCAAGATGTAATAGCGTATAGTAAAACGATTGGAATCGATAAAATAGGGTTTGCAAGTGCTTCTCCTTTTGAAGAATTGAAGCAGCGTTTAATTCAGCAGCAACAATTAAATTATCAATCTGGTTTTGAAGAACCTGATATTGAGAAGAGAACAAATCCACAGCTATTATTACCAGGGGCAAAATCAATTATTGCGATTGCATTAGCTTATCCATCAAAACTAAAAAATGCACCGCTAAGTAAGAGAGGAGAGAGACGAGGCATTTTTTGTCGCGCGTCTTGGGGACAAGATTATCATCTTGTTTTACGAGACCGTTTGAAAAAGTTAGAGACGTATTTAATCGAAAAGCTACCTGGTATAGAAGTAAAATCAATGGTTGATACAGGAGAATTAAGTGATCGTGCTGTTTCAGAACGTGCTGGTATCGGGTGGAGTGGAAAAAACTGCTCGATTATTACTCCAGAATTTGGTTCTTATGTATATTTAGGTGAAATGATTACGAATGTCCCGTTTCCTCCTGATCAGCCTATAGAAGATCAGTGTGGAAGTTGTACAAAATGCATTGATATTTGTCCAACTGGAGCTTTAGTACAAGGGGGACAATTAAATGCAAAGAAATGTATTGCTTTTTTAACACAGACAAAAGGATTCTTGCCAGAAGAATATCGGGATAAGATAGGAAACAGAATATATGGGTGCGATACATGTCAAACTGTCTGTCCAAAGAATAAAGGGAAAGACTTCCATAATCATCCCGAAATGGAACCAGATCCAGAATTAGTTAAACCACTATTAATACCGTTATTAACAATAAGTAATCGAGAGTTTAAAGAAAAATATGGGATAATGTCTGGATCATGGCGAGGAAAGAAACCGTTGCAGCGAAATGCAATTTTAGCACTTGCTCATTTTAAAGAAACAGCAGCAGTACCACACTTAATTGATGTAATGAAAGATGATCCAAGGCCTGTTATACGAGGAACAGCGGCATGGGCTCTTGGGAAAATTGGCGGTGATGGAGTAGGTGTTGCTATTGAACGTGCAATGGAGCGTGAGAAGGATGAAGAAGTTCTTCATGAAATGAAGCGTGGACTTGAATTATTAGCACAGAAAAAAGAGTAGATAATATTCCCCTGTTTCATATTGTAATATGGGGAGGGGAGAAAATGACTGTAAAATCTTACATTGAAAAACAGATACAACAATCTTTAGCATTTATAGTTGATAAAAGGGAACATGTAGATGGAATTTCTCCAGATTTATGGAAGGTATTACAGCGGAAAAAAAACTTATTTCAAAAACGTGGTGCAAATATTATAAAAGCAACAGCAGATATTTCTTTTATTCGGCAATTAAATAGTAAAGCGTATCAAGAAGTGGATTATCAAGTACATTTGAAATATTTCATTCAACATAAAGAATTATTTTATATAGAAGAAGAACGAGTAGAGCGGCGTATACGTTTAAAAGGAGAGAGAATCGAAGAAGATCACGTTATTGAAGTGAAAGATAAACTTAGCAGTGAAGGACCAATAGAACGTGAAAGAGCAAAAGAAAAATTTGGGTTCTATCAATACAATCGTCTTGAAGCAGTTAAATATGCGGAACGTTGGTGGGATAATCGAAATCCAGTATACCGTAATTTTCCTGATAATTGTACAAATTTTGTTTCCCAATGTCTTCATGCAGGGGAAGTACCAATGACAGGATATCCTAATATTCGTAAAGGTTGGTGGCAAAGGGGAAATCAATGGAGCTGGAGCTGGGCAGTTGCTCATTCGTTTTATTGGTATTTATCAGGAGCAACAACAGGCTTAAGAGCTAAATCGGTTGAAAAACCAGAAGACCTTATACTTGGCGATATAATTGCTTATGACTTCGAGAATGATGGAAGATGGAATCATACGACGATTGTAGTGGCGAAAGATGCAGATGGGATGCCGCTTGTCAATGCTCATTCAGCTAATAGCCGAAAGCGTTATTGGAATTATGAAGATTCTAGTAAGTATACACCGCAAATGAAGTACAAATTTTTTCATATTATTAATGGGTAGAGATTTTTCATTCAAGTGGTATAATACGTAGTAGAGAAAAAATTGAGGTGAATATTCCGTGGGAGTAAATGTTGTTTTATATCAACCAGAAATTCCAGCAAATACAGGAAATATAGCACGTACGTGTGCAGCGACTGGAGCTGGGCTACATTTAATTAGACCGCTTGGGTTTTCAACAGATGATAAAATGTTGAAGCGCGCTGGTTTAGATTATTGGGAGCATGTAAAAATTACGTACTATGATTCAATTGAAGAGTTTTATGAAAAAAATCAAGATGGTGAATTTTTCTATTTAACAAAGTATGGTGAAAAAGCACATACAGCGTTTGATTATAGTAATCCAGAGAAAAATTATTATTTTGTATTTGGAAGAGAAACAAATGGTTTACCAGCAAATATCATTCAAGAAAACTTTGACCATTGTTTGCGTATTCCAATGACAGATAAAGTTCGCTCATTAAATTTATCAAATACAGCAGCTATTTTAGTTTATGAGGCTTTTCGTCAACAAAATTATCCAGGTCTAGATGAAAAGATTGTGTACTAAAAGTTGTCACTTGACGACTTTTTTATGAAAGAAATATGCCTTCATACGTTTTGAAAAGAGATGTGTCATTTGCGCATGGTGATTATTTTAACCATCTGCTTTCTGTTCAAGATGTAGAAAAGTGATGTGCTTAGGCACATCACTTTTTGTTTGTTCCCGGCTTATCATTATACCCAGCTGTAAAAATAGCAGTAAGAAATGTAAGTGAAACCCCTAGAATTAATAATAATTTCATGTTACATTCCCCCCTCTCTTTTTGTTTATAAATTCATTCTTTCGTTATGTATTGTTCTTTGAGGTGAAGAAGGGATTAAATTCGGACGAATAAAGAGATGCGTTCCCTAATATCTTTATTATACAGAATTTTCTTATTGTTTTGGGTAGATTTTTTAGGATGATAAGATATTTCATTTTGATTTAAAGAATGTTTAGGGACATCCTCGCATACCTTTTATAATAATCCGATTGAACAAGGAGATGGGGGAGGAGCTATAATGGATATTCTAAAAAAGATTGAACAGCACCGAGAATCAGAGGAACGTTTAAAGTGGGAAGGGACGTTTGCGGAGTATTTGGATCTTGTAAAAGAAAAACCATGGGTGGCCCAAACAGCACACTCTCGCATTTATAATATGATTAAAGATGCTGGCATTGAAGAGGTAGATGGGAGAAAAAGATATAATTTCTTTAGTAATCAACTTTTTGGATTAGAGGATGCTTTAGAACGTCTTGTTGAGGAATATTTTCATCCATCAGCAAAACGTCTAGATGTTAGAAAGCGAATCTTATTATTAATGGGACCTGTTAGTGGTGGGAAATCGACGTTAGTTACGATGTTAAAAAGAGGATTAGAAACATATTCACGTACAGATCGTGGAGCTATTTTTGCTATTAAAGGTTGTCCAATGCATGAAGATCCTCTTCATTTAATCCCGCATCATTTACGAGATGCTTTCTTTGAGGAATATGGCGTAAGGATAGAAGGGAATTTATCGCCGTTAAATATGATGAGGTTAGAACAGGAGTATGGTGGAAGGATAGAAGATGTAATGGTTGAGCGCATTTTCTTCTCAGAGGACCGTCGTACAGGAATTGGAACATTTAGTCCATCGGATCCAAAGTCACAAGATATTGCTGATTTAACAGGAAGTCTTGACTTCTCTACAATTGCTGAATATGGTTCAGAATCGGACCCGCGTGCTTATCGTTTTGATGGAGAGTTAAATAAAGCGAACCGAGGAATGATGGAATTTCAAGAGATGTTAAAGTGTGATGAAAAATTTTTATGGCACTTGTTATCTCTCACACAAGAGGGGAATTTCAAGGCGGGCAGATTTGCACTTATTTCAGCAGATGAATTAATTGTAGCTCATACAAACGAAACAGAGTATCGCTCCTTTATCGCAAATAAGAAAAATGAAGCATTACATTCGAGAATTATTGTTATGCCAGTACCATATAACTTACGAGTAAGCGAAGAGGAGCATATTTATGAAAAAATGATTCGCGAAAGCGATGTATCCGATGTGCATATTGCCCCTCATACACTTCGAGTTGCAGCAATGTTTACTATTTTAACTCGATTAAAAGATCCAAAGCGTCCAGATATTGATCTCATTAAAAAGATGCGTTTATATGATGGTGAAATGGTAGAAGGATATAATTCGATTGATGTGGAAGAATTACAGCGTGAATATCAAGATGAAGGAATGAGCGGCATCGATCCTCGATATGTTATTAATAGAATTTCTTCTACAATTATTCGAAAAGAAGTTCCATCTATTAACGCACTTGATGTATTGCGCTCTTTAAAAGACGGATTAGATCAGCATCCATCTATTAGTAATGAAGATAGAGAACGTTATATGAATTTTATTTCATTAGCGCGAAAAGAATATGATGAAATTGCGAAGAAAGAAGTGCAGAAGGCATTTGTGTATTCGTATGAAGAATCAGCTAAGACACTTATGGATAATTATTTAGATAATGTCGAAGCATATTGCAATAAATCAAAATTACGTGATCCATTAACGGGCGAAGAAATGAGTCCAGATGAAAAGCTGATGCGTTCTATTGAAGAACAAATTGGTATTTCCGAAAACGCCAAAAAAGCATTCCGTGAAGAGATTTTAATTCGTATCTCAGCTTATGCGCGTAAAGGAAAACGCTTTGACTATAATTCACATGAACGTCTTCGTGAAGCAATACAGAAAAAACTGTTTGCTGATCTGAAAGATGTAGTAAAAATTACGACATCAACGAAAACGCCTGATGAAAATCAACTCAAGAAAATTAATGATGTTGTAGCACGCTTAATTGATGAACATGGATACAACTCTTCGTCTGCTAATGAATTGTTACGTTATGTGGGCAGTTTATTGAATCGATAATATGATAATAGAACGCTGTCTCTTTCTAGAATGGAGACGGCGTTTTTATATCGTATGAGAGTACGGTCTACAAATAGCGATATAAAGAAAGGTATAGGAACTCCAAATGAAGAATAAGGCTTGTCCAATATAATAAATTAAGATGCAATTTTATGAATTTATTGTCAATTATTTTTGTAATATGCATATGATAGAGTAACCAACCATTCATACAGAAAAAAGCCGACACAATATCATATGTTACAAAGCACAAAAGTGTGCAATAATGCATTGTGTTTATTTCGTACATCTTGGCAGTATGTTCACGATTATGGATTGCGTATTAAATTCTTTGTTGGGAATGTTCGGGGTAGGATGTAAGTATGAGTTGAGAAGAAAGGTTCATGAGCAGTTTTGTATTGCCATTTGAATCCTACTGTTTTAAGCAATATGAAGGAAAAACTAGTAAGGAGGGAAAGGAATGAGCGAAGAAAATAAACATAATTACACAATTTCACAGGAAAACTGGTCCCTCCATCGCAAAGGATATGACGACCAACAACGCCATCAAGAAAAAGTACAAGAGGCAATTAAAAATAATTTGCCAGATCTTGTAACAGAAGAAAGTATCATAATGTCTAATGGTAGGGATGTTGTCAAAATACCAATTCGTTCTTTAGATGAATATAAAATTAGATATAACTATGATAAAAATAAACATGTTGGGCAAGGAAATGGTGATAGTAAAGTTGGCGATGTCGTTGCACGAGACGGTTCTGGTGGTCAAAAGCAGAAGGGACCAGGAAAAGGGCAAGGCGCAGGTGATATAGCCGGAGAGGATTATTATGAAGCGGAAGTATCTATTTTAGAATTGGAGCAAGCTTTTTTCAAGGAGTTAGAATTACCTAATTTAAAGAGAAAAGAAATGGATGAAAATCGGCTTGAGCATATTGAATTTAATGATATTAGAAAGACGGGGTTATGGGGAAATATTGATAAGAAACGAACAATGATTTCAGCGTATAAACGAAATGCAATGAATGGAAAACCATCGTTCCATCCAATTTATCAAGAAGACTTAAAGTTTCGAACATGGAATGAAGTGTTAAAACCAGAATCAAAAGCAGTTGTATTAGCAATGATGGATACAAGTGGATCGATGGGAATTTGGGAAAAATATATGGCACGAAGCTTTTTCTTTTGGATGACAAGATTTTTACGTACAAAGTATGAAACAGTGGATATTGAATTTATCGCACATCACACAGAAGCGAAAGTAGTAACGGAGGAAGAATTTTTCTCCAAAGGCGAAAGCGGTGGTACAATATGTTCCTCTGTTTATAGAAAAGCACTTGAGCTTATAGATGGAAAGTATTCGCCGGAACGCTATAATATTTATCCATTTCATTTTTCTGATGGGGATAACTTAACATCTGATAATGCTCGTTGCGTCAAGCTTGTGCAGGAATTGATGAAGGTATGTAATATGTTTGGGTATGGGGAAGTGAACCAGTACAACACTCCACCATATACCCAAACATATTTTTGTTTAAAAGATTAGGAAGGTATAAAAATGCTTCAATTTTTGAAAAGGACGTATATCTAAGTTTAGAGGTGTAAGAGGTTCTTTTTATATCAATCAGAGCATGAATTTTCTTATTAGATTACTCCTTGAATCCTTAAAATAATTTCAGCTATGACAATAGAACCTAAAAATGTCCCTAAAAAAACAAATATTCCTACGATAATACTACGTAATCCTAATTTAGAAAAAGTAACCCAATTTCTACCTACTGAAATACCCGCATATGCTAGAACGGGGGTAGCTAAAGAGAGAATATTTATTTTTGAAGTCCAATTTACAATATAAGAAGAAAATGGAAACCAAGGAACTGTAATTAATATACCGACAAGGCCTATATAGCCAACTGCTGGAATCTTTAAAGGAACTATTTTTTCTAAGAAGAAACCTATTGAAGAAATAGTAATTAAAATTAACATACCCATAATAGATTGTTTAGGTGGTATATTGAAGCTAATCCAGTTTGCAATTATAGACATAAAACCGATAATACATAATAAGAGAGAGGATTTAAATATTGTTGACATCAGATTTTTCCTCCTTAACCACTGAATCTTTTTTCTTCATTCGTCGTTTATCTAATAGATTATATGTTTTTTCAGTTAAAGGTAAACTAATCAGCATACTTACATATAATCCAGTAGATAAAGAAATCAAATTACTAGCACCTGCAAAAGCTATAATCTCATCTTGTAAGGAAGGAAATGAGGCAACTAATGCACCTGAAGAAGCTGCCATCATACTTCCACTTCCTATACCTGAAGCCATCGCTAAAGAATAAGGATGAAAAATTTTAAAAGTTGCTAATAATCCTGCTAACAATCCAAAAAATAAGGCACCAAAAACCGTTCCAAAAATGTAAATTGCCATTACCCCATGACCTTCAGGAGAATTAAAACCATACTTATTCGTAATTAATCCTACATTAGGCTCTCTACCAATAGAATGAGTCATTCCGATAGCTTCACGTTTAAAGCCGAGTAGCATAGCTATAGGAAGAGCTAAAATAATAGTACCTATGTGACCTAGTTCTTGCAATAATAAAGCGGGACCTGCACTTAATAGTACTTGCAACTGTGGTCCAATCACAACGCCTGTTTTTGCAATGGTTAAAGTAACGCCAGTAACAATTATAGGTTCTAAGTTTTTAGCATGTTCTTTTTGAATAAGAGGTGAAAAGTATGAGAGAAGTCCTATTAAAAATGCATAAAGCATAGGTAATAACAATATAATTCCAATTCCTAACTTAATATAAAACGGCCCTATAAATTCAGTGAGAAGCACAATACAAAAAACTACAGCATGTAATTTCCAGTTTTTTAATAAATGTTTTACTTGTTTGTCATCCATATTTTTTCCTCCCTCAATATCTTGTTTTGAAAATGGTATTTTGTTACAATTTAAGAAACGTATAGAAATGGGGTGGGGGGTTGTATATTCAAGTATTCTTAGTAGGACTCTTAGCAGCTATGTCACCAGGGCCAGATTTTTTTATTGTCATGAAAAATAGTCTGGATTTTGGGTCCCGTACAGGTATTGCTACTGCAATAGGTATAGCTTTAGCTCTCGTTATACATATTACCTATACCATACTTGGATTTACAGTAATACTTCAGAAATATCCTGCGGTATTTATAATTATTCAGTTATTAGGGGCAGCATATCTAATTTGGTTAGGATGGAATGCCATCCGGTCAACTTCTAAAGAAACAAATGAAATTACCGAAGATTTAAAGAATGAGAAAATTTCAAAAAATCTTTTTCAAGCATTTAAAGAGGGATTTCTTTGTAATGTTCTAAATCCTAAATCTGCTTTGTTTTTTTTAAGCATATTTTCTCAATTTATTTCTACTAATACGCCTGATTGGATACGCTGGGTATATGGAGTTGAAATTATTTTTGCAGTAGGATTATGGTTTGTGGTATTAGCAACAATAATATCTTATGGAAAATTCAGATTATTTTACCGAAGGTATTCTTTTTGGTTCGATCGTTTCCTAGGTACTGTAATTATTTTATTTGCTTTAAAAATTATTTTTTCAGTTGTAAAATCAACATAGGCCTTCTCAATAAAAGAGGGCCTATGTTTTATTAAATTAAGACCAAAAAACTATATCTTTATTTGGCATTAAACCCGCAAAAGAACTAACAGTAATACGATCCTCACTACCACTTGCTTTTTGAACTTCGTGATAATTTTGAGGATTAAAAAACACTAATTCTCCTTGTTGCGGTGTAATTCTAATACATTCTGCATTTTTAACAGCTTCATAATCGTATGCATAACTATCTTTTAATTTATAAAAAGCTTCATCAGATTTTTTCCAAGGACGATTATAGACTACTGTAGAACCTCCATTAGCACTTGGTTGTAAATAAATATTCCAAGCTAGTTGAGCATTGATTTTACCTATAGTCCATTCAGGGAATAAGCCGTCTAGTCCTCCAGCCCAATCAACATGAATCAAGGCACGGTCCATAACACGTACAAGTCCTGCAAAATATGTATCCCCAGTTTCTTCTTCTATGGCAAAGTCTACATTGTGTGGCCAAGCATCCCCAACGAATCTTATTACGTTTTTAGCTAAATCTCCAGAATCTCTAAAAATAGATTCTCTTGCTTGGTTTGCTATAACTGCTTTTTTAAAGTATTCCTTTTTCTTTTCTATACTGAATCTATGTTCAAATTGAGTGGTTCCTATTTTTCCGATTTTAGGATATACACCTTCATAATAATTTACTCCATATTCTTTAATGCCATTTAAAGCTTTTTCGCAAATTTCTTTCGATATAAAGTTAGGAATTCTAATTGCACCGATATTTCCTTTGAATAAATCTTCCAGTAGTTCTACAGATAATTTTTGCGTTTCTTCTATGCCCCAAGTTTTAACAATAACCATTATAAATTTTCCTCCCAAAATATAACATTTTTTACATTTAATAGTTTATCATATAGAGTTATATTTTAACACTATTTTTTATACATCATTAATAATCAGTTCAAATCTCCTTTTTCCTTTACCTTTAGATTTATTAGATATTATTTGAAAGGAACCTATTTCTTTAGTTTCAGAAACATGAGTACCATTACATGGTTGTTCATCTAAATTTTCTATTTCTATGAGGCGAATATTGTTTATATTATTAGGAATAAGACTAAGAACAGTTTTAATTTTTCCATCTAAATTGGTTCCTTCACATCGATTAATAATTCGGGACTTAATTTGATGGTTATCTTGAATAATTTCATTAATACGTTTTTCAATATTCTGAAATTCAGTGTCGGAAAGTTGTGCATTAAACTGTATATCAATTCTAGCTCGATTTTCAAAGATTTGATTTCTGAGAGTTAATGCATCATACTCGTTATAAAGATAACCAGCAAAAACATGTAGCAAGGAATGATAGCGCATAAACTTATATCTTCGATTCCAATCCAATACTAGTTCAACTGGTCCATATTGCAACTTTTCCGAATTATCAATAAAGTGAATGATCTCATTATCAACTCTTTCAACCTTATTAACTGGAAAAATAATTTTATTCTGCTGTAAATATCCAATATCACAGGGTTGTCCACCGCCAGTGGGATAAAATATGGTTTTATCTAATATTATTTTTTCATTTTCTATATTTTTAATTATAGAAAACTCCTGTTTTATGTAAGGATTCTCTAAAAAAATTTCTTTTGACATATATAACCCTCCTTTTTTTATGATTATTTTACCATTTTTGTTATATAATTTAAAATAATTCTGAAAAGGGGGAAGATTTTAATGATTTGTATAAATAACATTCGATTAATTATAGGGGATAACTTGGAAACTATTGAAACTGGCTTTATAGTTTTTGATCAAGAGCGTATTATTGAAGTATCGAATCAACCTTTATTAAATTTACCTACTGAATGTCAGGTGGTTGATGGAACAGGCTTGACGGCATTACCTGGATTAATCGATGCTCATGTTCATTTAGGAATGGATTGTTCGCCAGATCCATTTTTCGGTATGAGTCATACAGATGATACCACAATTGCTTATCTTGCTTATAAACAAGGTATTCAATTTCTTGAATCTGGAATTACAACCGTACGAAATTTAGGAACTAGAAATAATATTGATATTCAATATAGAGATTCTATTCAAAAAAATATAATAGATGGACCACGCGTATTTGCTTCAGGTAACCCCATTATTATTACGGGAGGACATGGACAAGCAATGGGAATTGAGGTTGATGGAATTGATGAGATAAGAAAAGCATCTAGAACTCAAATAAAAGCTGGTGCTGACTTACTAAAATTAATGGCTACGGGTGGTGTTTTAACAAAAGGAAATAAACCTGCCTCAGTACAATTAACTATCGATGAGTTAAAATGTGCTTGTCAAGAGGCTAAGAATGCTAATATAGCTACAGCTGCTCATGCAATAGGAATAGAAGGTGTTAAAAATGCCATAAGAGCAGGTGTTCATACGATAGAGCACGGTTACTATCTAGATAATGAATCGATTCAAATGATGATTAACCAAGATGTGTATTTGATTCCAACTCTTTTGGCACCTATATTAATTTTAAATAATCCAAATCAGATTCCACAACATATGTTAGATAAATTAGAAGATATTGAGGTGCATCATAGAAAAAGTTTCCGTAGTGCTTTGAGTCAAGGTGTAAAAATTGCTGTGGGTACTGATGCGGGTACTCCATATAATTTCCCAGGCCAAATAGTAGATGAAATGAAGATTATGGTAGATGAAGGTATGAGTAATTTACAAGCGATTCAGGCGGCAACTAGTGTAGGTGCTGCTTGTTTGAAAATTGACTCTCTAACTGGAACATTAGAAAAAGGAAAGTGGGCAGATATTCTTATAGTTGAAGGGAATCCATTAGAGAATATATTGGATTTGAAAAATGTGAAACAAGTATTTAAAGCTGGCAAACCATGTTTAAATACATATGAGAATATAACACATTTTGCGTAAATGAATAAATGGTGGATTAGAAATGAATTTGAAGTAATGAAGAAAAAATTACTAAAGATAGTCTAGATCTAAAATATAATTATAGCCAGTTTAATACGTTTAACAATAGGAGGTTAATTGGATATTTTGAAAAAAAATAAAGAGTTGATTCTGACAAGAAATTTTAAAGAGAATCTATCGCTATTCTCCCTGGGTAGAAAAGAAGATGATAGGGGATAAATAATAAAAAAACTAGGCCATAATTACTTGTATTTTAAGAAAAGTGTAGCCTAGTTTTTTATTTTATCTGTTCTATATTCTAGTATATAATTCGATTAAAAATTCATCTTTTCTTTGCCAGATTTTTTTTCTTAAATATGTAGCCTTTTCAAGCACTGACTTGAGAAGGCGATTTTTCTTTTCTATATCATTCGTTGCATAATAAGCCTCTAAAACATTTTTGATTCTCGGAACAAATTCATGTATATGTTTTTCTTTTTCTAATATCTTTTTAATTTCATGTTTAAGCTCTTCAATTGCCTTTTGCGTAGTCTTCAATCGTACAGCAATAGATTTTTGCCTCTCTAAGAATGTTTCAACATCATATACACCTTTCTCCAACAAATCATGGAGATTATTTTTTTGTTTTTGCAAATTAATCATTTGTTGTTCTTTCTTTTCTAAAGCTTTTTGTTGTAGATGAATATTATTTTTTCTTTTCTTTTGTTGTACCATGTTTTCTTGTATCTCAAAGCTTTCGATAATTTGTTTTAATCCATCAAGTATGCGCTGTTCAACGAGTGCCAAAGAAGCACCTTTTTGAACTCCTTTGCATGACGGCTGTACACAACGTACTTGAGGATTAGGGCGATCTTTTCGTGGCTGATAAAGCATAGAATGCCCACATAGCTCACATAACAAGAGGCCTGCCAATGGATTAGAAAGTTTTTTTGTCTTAATTGTTGGTGGTCGCCAGCGTTTACTATGAGCCGTATTAGCCTTTTGAAATAATTCTTCTGATACAAGTGGCGGATGAGCGTTATCATGTCGCTGCCATCTTTCTTTTGATACTTTTTTTCGAATGTATTTCCCGTTTTGTTTAATGTAACGGATTTTCCCCCAAATAATGTGACCAAGATATACTTCGTTTTTTATAATGGATGAGATAGTTGAAGGATTCCAATATTCGCCTTCAGGAGGAGCAATACCCAATCTATCTAATTCTTGTGCAATCGCTTGTCTACCTATTCCATTTGCCATTAATTCGAAAATTTTAGGTATTACCCAACTTTTTTCAGGATCAGGATAAAGTTTTAAGTTATTATCTCGTAGGTATCCATAAGCTGGAACACGAGAGATTGATTTTCCCTCTTTTGCGGAAGCTTTTCTACCACGCTGCATACGCTTAACAATTGTTTTTAATTCCTCCCGTGCAATTAAAGATTTTATACTGAAGGTTAACTCTTGATTTTCATCATTAGGATTGATAACTTCTGTTGGTGTAATAATAAATGTTTCTGAATAACGAAATACACGATAAATTGTTCCTTGATCTACCATATCACCGCGACCAAGGCGATCTAAATCCATTACTAATACTGCATCAGCTATGCCAGTCTCTACTTCACGAAGTAATTTTTGCATCATAGGTCTTTCAGATATATATTCACCAGAAACAACTTCTTCAAAAATATCAATGATATTATGATGCTCTTTATGAGCGAGTTCTAATAACTGAGTTCGATGACGTTCAAGTGTATCATAATGTTGTCCGTGTTCCATTGCTTTTTTTTCTTCTTCTAGATCTTTACGGCTTTTACGTAAATAAATAAATACATCAAGTTCTTCTGGACGATACATTAGTTTCACCTACCAGCTTGTCTAGTATTATTGTTATGGATATGTATAGCTAGCTTGTCCTATGAAAATGATAGTTCGTCTTTTTTCCTGTCTTGCATACATATAATGCAAGGGGGGGATATGATGAAAGAATTCCAATTCGGTAATACAAAAGTCATAATCCATTCGCCACTTGCATCAATGGGAAAAGAAGAACAAAAAGAATGGTTTCAACAAGAATGGGAAAAGAAAAATCCGATTTTAAGGTCTATAGTTGAAGCGGCAGTAAGTTGCCAAGAAGATGAAAAATAAAAAGAGCATTCTCTTTCATTAAGAGATATGCTCCTCTTTTTTCGATTAAATTATTCATTAAAATAAATAAGTGTTTTTAATGATGAATAGCTTTTTTAGTTCTGTAAATAATAATCTTGATCATTATTATGGAAGGTAGGTGAAACTGGAGATAGATCAATCCCTTTCTCTAAGGTTTCTAATAAGTAATATCCAAATGCTTTATCCTGTTGTATCAAGTTATGTAATAGGGTGCTTGCGCGAGCAATTCTATATTTTGTTTCATCAAGGGGTAAGGATGAATTATCTATTGTAATGAGGTGAAGCTCATCTTGTAGCTTTTGTAATAATGAAAGTTGAATGGTATCCGTCTTTCCCGTTTCAAGGTTACTTAAATAGGCTGGTGATACGCCAAGTTGTTTTGCAAAGGTGTTTAGTCCAATGCCTTTTTGAGTACGTAGTGTACGAATGTGTTTACCAATTTCGTTTATCATAAGACTAACCTCCATGGATTTATTGAAAGGAATACATAAAATGAATAAACAAAAGAAAATTACAATTACATCAGTAAGTTATGTTCATGATCCAGAATCAGCTCAAAAATGGTTTGAAGCGTATACCACATATACTTAATCACTGAGTTTGATACCATTGAGAAATTCTTTAATTCCATTATGACAAAAACTTGATTATATTTATTATGATGTACAGAAATTTAGTGGAATAAACATGTTCGGTAATTAGGATAGAGAACTCTATTTTGAATGAAGCAGTCTCGGTCATTGGATGCTAGCTCATTTAAAATACATTTAAGTATAAGAGAATAAGTTGATTTAGTATACAAAAAACATACTAAATTATGGATATTAAAATTTAAGAATCTCTTGGTGAAGATAGTATATTGAATTATCATTATTAAAAAAGAGAGTATCTGAAGAAGATAGAAAAGAAATATTTTTAAAACAAACAGGTTATGAAATTTTAGGAGAATCAAAAAGGATGATACAAACACCTAAATTTAGAAGGAAAAAGAGAGCTTAATATACCTTCTAAAGGAAAAAGATTATTTGAATGGCATATAAAAATTGGTCGTACAACCAGAATTCATTACTATGTAGATGAAGAAGATGAAAAAGTTTATATTGGGTATTGTGGATGTCATTTAGGAATACCTTCTTATAATTCTTAACTTGATATATTTATATACAATAGTTATATAGAATTGTAGTATGGGTATATCTTTGCTAATTAAACCAGTACAATCGCCACAGTACACTGATGTCAGCCTATAAAAATATAAAGGAAGAAAAATTTAGATATTATATTTTAAAGCAAAAAGCAGATGTATTTCATGCGATGAAGAGCTTTTTTAGGGAAGAATCCAGTGAAAGAATGGCATAGTAATAAAATACGCCAAGGTATCTTTTATAGATGCCTTGGCGTATTTTTAATATGTAAAAGTAATTGTTATAAATGAGTAGCCTTCTTTTGCACTGTATGGTGTAGCTTTGTAGGAAGCTCTTTGTGCACCAGCTGGTAGATGGATTTCTGCAAGGGCTTTTTTGATGTCCTGCATAGCATTTTGCACGGATTGTTTATAAAGAACTTCAACTTTTTCAGGTTTTGCTGAGAATTGCTGTTGTAATTTTGCTGTTAGTTCTTCATAGTTGTCAGCAACATATTGCTTTGATTGATACATTAATTTTGTGTCTTTTAATATTTGTTCATAGCTCGCTGATTTTGGACTGCCAGCTGAGACTTTATTGATTAATTCATTGTAATAGTTTGTAGTAGCCGTTGGATATGCGTTACGATTCCATTGGTGGTCTTTTGAGAGCTGTTCATCTGTTACATTGAAATAGGAATACATAACTCTTCCTTGCTCATCTGGAATAGGATCATCAAATGTTGTATCAAGGTGGTACCATTTATTGTCGATTTTCACCAAGTTCCAAGCATGTGGCTCTCCATTTCCAGTGCCTGTTACAATATGATTATCTATTCCAGCTTCTTTTAGTAATTGATAGGTTAATAGTGCATAACCTTGGCAAACAGCGGAACGGTTTGCTAGTGCTTCATATGCTGTATAAGCATGGTAAGAAGTATCATAGGCAATATGTTTTACAACGTAATCGTGAATGGCTTTTACTCTCTCATGATCATCCATGCCACTTTGAATAATAGACTGAACAATTGCTTTTGTTTGTTTCATGACATATTCTCTTTGTTCTTTCGATTCACGGTATGTAATGTTTAAAGTAAAACGATAATTACCAGGTGAACCAGAGAGAGAATATGAAGTGCGGGCTAGTGTATAATTCGCATATTCATTTGTATTCATCAGTTCTTTGTACGCATTAAAAAGTATATCCATCACTTCCTGCCTATTACTATTTTGTGTTTTATAAGGAAGTGTAATGTTTACTTCATAGGCATTGATATGCTTTTGTAATTCATGTTTAAATTCCTCTAGTAATTGCATATCTTTTGGTGGGGTATTAGCTTGTTGTTTCATATTTCCATTGGCTTGTTTGTTATATTCTAAAGCATTGTATAAGAACTGGGCATATTGTTCACGAGTTACAGTTTTGAATGGTTCAAAATTCCCATCGCCTGTACCAGCTGCAATATGATTGGATTGTATAGCACTAATCGCATCTTCTGCCCAAAAGTTTTTTGGAATATCATGAAATATATGTCCTTGTTTTGTAGAAAGATGAAAGGCATTTTTTATAATTTGTGCCATCTCTGCTCGGCTTATAGAATCTTTTGGTCTGAAGGTTCCCTGGTCGTCCCCCTTAAAAATTCCTAAATCTGTAAGTGCTAAAATTTCTTCTGGAAACATGGTAGAAGAATGCGTAATGTCACGATAAGGATTTTTCAATTGTGAGCCATCTTTTAAAATATAGCGAGTATTATCATTACTGAAAGTGCCATTCTTTTTATTAGGAAATAGTACGCGGTAAATTAAAGCGGCTACTTGTTCGCGAGTAGCAACATCACCTAAACCAAATTTTCCGTTTCCATAGCCTGCAATAATATTTTGACTTGCTAAAGTCGTAATAGCAGGGTATGCCCAATGTTTTTGGGGAACATCAGAAAAAGAAGAGGGCACTTCAGCAGCTTTGATGGTATCAGTATGTGTATATAATAGAGCGCTTCCAATTAGTGTGAGTGAAGTGATTGATTTTAATAGTTTTGTGTACATTCTAATTTCTCCTGATCTATCATTTATTTTCTTTAGGCATTTTCAATTTATGTTGAAAAGTCTGAAAGAATATAACAATATATATTATACATTAAATTTTTTAAGTGATATATCATATGTATATGAAGGAAATGTTTCTATATATATGTTCTATTTCAAATATCGAAGAAGTAGTTAGGTTCCTTATTTTTTCCCAACAATTCTTTTAAGACTTGTAATGCTATCAAACGATTGAGTGTCAATCATAAAAAGCACCTCTCAATAAGCGAGAGGTGCTTTACATTACATTACATTACTTTTTTAATAGTATTTGTTGCTTGTTTCGTTTGCATAGCAACGTTTTCTTGTCGCAATGCTTTAAATAATGAAGTAATCATTAAAATGACAACAAATGAGAATGGCAAGGCAGCGATAATGGCTGCAATTTGCAAGGCTTTTAGTCCGCCAGCTCGTAAGAGAATAGCAGCAATGACTGCAATTGTTAATCCCCAAATTAATTTTAAATGGTTCTTTGGTGATAAGCTCCCATTGCTCGTTTGCATAGAAACAACGAATGTTGCAGAATCAGCCGATGTAACAAAGAACGTTGCGATTAACACGAGACTTATAATTGTTAAGAACGTTGAGAATGGTAAATGAGAAATAACGGAAAATAATCCGATTTCTGTGCCGTTTTTGGCGATTTCATCAGCAATTCCAAGCGATTGGAACATTTCCATATGGATAGCAGTACCGCCAAAAACGGCAAACCAAAATGTACAAATGAGTGTTGGAATGAAAACTACGCCAAAAATGAATTCTCGAATCGTACGTCCGCGGGAAACTCTTGCGATAAATGTTCCAACGAATGGAGACCAAGAGATCCACCAGCCCCAATAGAAAATGGTCCAATTCTCAATCCATGAAGAGGAGTTTTTGCTAAAGGCTCCTAATTCTAATCCCATACTTGGTAGTGATCCGATATAAGAACCTATTGTAGAGGTAAAATATTTCATAATAAAGACAGTTGGTCCAAGAAATAAAAAGGAAATGAGTAATATACTTGCTAGGGAGAAGTTTAAGTTACTCAAATATTTAATCCCACGATCTAAACCAGTCTGTGCACTTGTTAAGTACAGTATAGTAAAAATGGCGATGAGTATGAGCTGTGTACTAATGGTATTATGAATAGAAGGGAATAAATAGTTTAAGCCTCCTGCAATTTGTTGTGCACCGATTCCTACAGATGGCACAATTCCAAAGACGGTTGCTAAAACAGCTAAAATATCGACTGTTTTTCCGATAGGAGAGTTTTTCGATCGATTAAATAAAGGAGTAACTGTAGCACTAATTGTACTACCTTTTTTCATTCGAAATGTAAAGTATGCGATTGTTAAAGCAACCATTGCATATAGTGACCAAGGGAAGAGTCCCCAGTGGAAAAAAGAATATCTCATAGCAAGTTTTGCGCTTTGTTCTGTCCCAGGTTCACCAGTAAGCGGTGAACCAAGATGCGAAATTGGTTCAGCAATTCCATAAAAGAGAAGACCAACTCCCATTCCTGCTCCAAACAACATAGAAAGCCAAGACAGGTAACTGTATTTTGGTTTCTCATCATCTTTACCAAGACGGATTGAACCATATTTTGAAAAAGCTAAATAAGCAGCTAAAATAATCATTGTGGTCATAAGTAAAGAGTAAAACCATCCAAACTTATTGAGGATAAATGAGTTTAATGAAGAAGTAACACTTTGTAAATCATAGCCTTGTATCCAACTTGCTGGAATCGCACCCCATATAATAAATAATGTTGTAAGCAAGATGGAGATATAGAATACACTGTTCTTTTTTTTATCATAGAATCCCACCTTTTATTTAATAAAGTTAATAATTATATTTATTATAACAATAACGAGTTTAAATGTCAAAAAATTCGGTTTTTAACGAATTTATAAGGTAGAGATATTGTTTGAGAAATGTTCACAATTTATCAAACAATAATATGAAATATTGCATTTTACATTATTTTACTAGTATAATATGTTAAATTTTAAGTAATTAATATAGAAATATAAAGATGAAAGGAAGTTATTATGAATAAGAAATCAAAAATTACGCAAATGATGCTCGGTATTAGTACAGTAGCTTTATCATTTGGAAGTATTCAAACACAAGTATCAGCAGAAGAAAAAATACCTTATAATGTCATGCAAATGAAGCCGATTGGAGTTGAAACTCAGACGGATCAAATTGCTCATGTTTCGCAGGAAAATAAAACATTATCTTTTGAAGAACGATTAAGAACGGGAGATTTTTCTCAACGTCCAGCTTTTGGAATGAAGAGAACGGAATCTAAACAGTTTCAAGAAAGTTATTCTATGGCTGATTTCAATAAAATGAATAATGAAGAATTGATTGATACATTGGCAAATATTCGTTGGAATCAAATCACAGATTTATTTCAATTTAATCAAGACACAAAAACGTTTTATCAAAATAAGGAAAGAATGCAAGTTCTGATTGATGAATTAGGTCGTCGTGGGAGTACATTTACAAAAGATGATGCAAAAGGAATTGATACATTTGTTGAAGTGTTACGTTCAGCTTTTTACCTTGGTTTCTATCATAAAGAATTAAACTATTTAAATGAGCGTAGTTTCCATGATAAATGCTTGCCAGCATTAAAAGCCATTGCGAAAAATCCAAACTTTAAACTTGGGACAGAACAACAAGATACGGTAGTATCTGCATACGGGAAATTAATTAGTAACGCTTCGAGCGATATTGAAACAGTGCAATATGCAGCAAATATTTTAAAACAGTACAATGATAATCTCGCTACTTATGTAAGCGATTTTATGAAAGGGCAAGCTGTATATAGTCTTATACAAGGGATTGATTATGATATAGATTCTTATGTGTATGCTTCGTATAAAGAAGCAAATCAAACAATGTGGTACGGTAAAATGGATGCTTTTGTAAATGAAGTGAGCCGTATTGCGCTTTTACAGCATGTAACAACAGAAAATAGTTGGTTAATTAATAATGGCATTTATTTTGCAGGTCGTTTAGGGAAATTTCATAGTGACCCAAATAAAGGATTAGCAGTTGTTACACAAGCAATGCATATGTATCCGCATTTAAGTGATGCTTATTTTGTTGCAGTAGAGCAGATTAAAACGAATTATGGCGGAAAAGATTACAATGGAAATAAAATAGATGCAGAGAAAATACGTGAAGAGGGAAAACAACGGTACTTGCCAAAAACATATACATTTGATGATGGATCTATTGTATTTAAAACAGGGGATAAAGTAACAGAAGAAAAAGTGAAGCGATTGTACTGGGCTGCTAAAGAAGTAAAAGCGCAATATCATCGTGTGATTGGAAATGATAAAGCGCTAGAGCCAGGTAATCCGGATGATGTGCTAACAGTTGTTATTTATAATAGTCCAGATGAATATAAGCTTAATAGACAACTATATGGATATGAAACAAATAATGGTGGAATTTATATTGAACAAGACGGAACTTTCTTTACATATGAACGTACCCCAGAACAAAGTATTTATAGTTTAGAAGAGTTATTCCGTCATGAATTTACTCATTATTTACAAGGGAGATATGAGGTTCCTGGTTTATTTGGAGAAGGAGATATGTATCAAAATGAGAGATTAACTTGGTTTCAAGAAGGGAATGCAGAGTTCTTTGCAGGATCTACTCGTATGAACAATGTTATTCCACGTAAAAGTATAATTAGTGGATTATCATCTGATCCTGCAAATCGTTATACAGCAGAACGAACATTATTTGCAAAATATGGTTCATGGGATTTTTATAACTATTCTTTTGCACTACAGTCCTATTTATATAATCATCGTTTTGAAATATTTGATCAAATTCAAGACTTAATTCGAGCGAATGATGTGAAGAATTATGATGCATATCGTGAGGCTTTAAGTAAGGATGCGAATTTAAATACTGAGTACCAGGCGTATATGCAAAAATTAATTGATAATCAAGAAAGATATAACGTGCCAGAGGTATCAGATGATTATTTAGCAGAGCATGCACCAAAGGCATTAACAGAAGTGAAGAAAGATATCGAGGATACAACGAATCTGAAAGGGGCAACGATTAAAAAGCATAAGTCCCAATTTTTTGATACATTTACGGTAGAAGGAACGTATACAGGTAGTACGACAAAGGGAGAAGCTGAGGACTGGAAAGAGATGAGTAAGCACATCAACCAATCTCTAGAAAAATTGACTCAGAAGGAATGGAGCGGTTATAAAACAGTTACAGCTTATTTTGTGAACTATCGTGTAAATGCAGAAAATCAATTCGAATACGATGTTGTATTTCATGGTATCGCAACAGATAGTGGAGAAAATCAAGCTCCAGTTGTAAATATAAATGGTCCATACAATGGAAATGTAAATCAAGCCATTCAGTTTAATAGTGATGGTTCCAAAGATGAGGATGGAAAAATTACTTCTTACTTATGGGATTTTGGAGATGGTACAACAACTACGGAAGCAAATCCAAAACATGTATATAAGCAGGAAGGAACATATAAAGTAACATTAACAGTAAAAGACGATAAAGGAAAAGAAGCGAAAACCGAAACAACCGTTACTGTTAGAAAAGGACACGAAACAACGGTAGAATCCGAACCAAATAATCGTCTGGAGGAAGCGAATCCTATTGCATTCCATACATTGATAAAAGGTAGTCTTATGAATGAAGATCGTACAGATATTTATACTTTTGATGTCACTTCTTCAAAAAATATAGATATTTCTGTTGTAAATGAACATAACATTGGGATGACATGGGTTCTTCATCATGAATCAGATATGCAAAATTATGTTGCGTATGGCCAAGCTAATGGAAATGATATAAAAGGGAAATTTGAAGCAAAACCAGGAAAGTATTATTTATATGTATATAAATTTGATAACGGAAATGGGACATACACATTATCAGTAAAATAAGTGTATGTCCGATGTATACGAAACTTTACTTTTTATGGGAAATGATATATTATATAAATATACAATATATCGGTTGTTTTTTAGGAGGAGCCTGTCACGACAGGCTCCTCCTGTTCTTTTTTAGGAAACCTGTACGACAGGTTTTTCTTTTAAAGAATAAATGACTGAAAATTGTGAAAAAATATCGAAAGAGGTGAAGCATACATATAAAAAAGAAGTATGAAAGAGAAAGGAGGACAGCGGGCATGTCTGTATTGGGGTATCCACTTGAGACAATTTATTTATACGGATTTATTATTATTACTATTCTTACTGTGATTTACATCTTTTTTGGAGATATTTTTGAATCTGTATTTAGCTTTGGAGGTGGATCTACTTCTATTGTCACGTTGCTACTAAGTTTCTTAGCTATGCTTTGTGGTTTTAGTTATATTGGTGAATATGTATTGTCTTTAGATAGTATCGTTATCTTTATTCTTTCGCTCTGTATATCACTGATTGGTGTTTTTATTATGAAAATATTAATTTTAAAACCCATTGCTGAATCTGAACAAAATACAGTACATGGTATGGAGGAATTTATCGGTTGCAGAGGAGAAGTCATTATTACTATTCCAAAGGAAGGATTTGGAGAAGTGTTAATTTCTTCAAAATTTGGAAGTAATGCGATACCAGCTAAAACGGTTGGAAAGCAGGATATTTTACAAGGTACACAAGTAATGATAGAAGGAGTACAAGATGGAGTACTACTTGTACGAAATATTGCTCATTCTTTAAAAAAACCAAAGTGGTAAGGAGGAGTTTACATGATTCCATTAATTATTGGTGGTGTATTACTCGCAATTTTACTTTTGCTTATTTTAGTATTTATCACGAAATATCGCACCGTTGGTCCAGATGAAGCTTTAATTGTCACAGGAAACTGGCTTGGCGGTGGTAAAAATGTTGTGACGACGGATGATGGAAAGAAAATTAAAATTATTCGTGGTGGAGGTACTTTTGTTGTACCAATTATGCAGCGTGCAGAACCTCTTAGTTTATTAAACTATAAATTAGAAGTTGGAACGCGTGATACGTATACAAAACAAGGGGTACCAGTTACTGTAAATGGTGTTTCCATTATTAAAGTAGGCTCAACAATTGAAGAAGTATCAACGGCAGCAGAACAATATTTAGGAAAAGAAACAGAAGAGTTAAAAGTGGAGGCAAAAGAAGTATTAGAAGGGCATTTACGAGCGATTTTATCCTCGATGACGGTGGAAGATGCATATAGTAATAGAGAACAATTTGCACAGAAAGTACATGAAGTAGCGTCTTCAGATTTAAAGAAAATGGGACTTCGCATCGTTTCTTTTACAATTAAAGAAATTACAGATAAAAATGGCTATTTAGATGCACTCGGTCAACCGCAAATTGCAACTGTTAAGCGTGATGCTCAAATTGCAAATGCAGAGCGTGAAAAAGAAGCGCGCATTGAAAAAGCACGTGCTGAAAAGGAAGCGAAAGAAGCTGAATATCAACGCGATGCTCAAATTGCAGAAGCAGAAAAATATAAAGAGTTAAAAGTGCAATCATATAAGAAAGAACAAGAGCAGGCTCGTGCGGATGCGGATCTTTCCTATGAATTACAGCAAGCAAAAGCACAACAAAATGTAACAGAAGAACAAATGCGAGTGAAAATTATTGAGCGTGAAAAACAAATTGAATTAGAAGAAAAAGAAATTGCTCGTCGTGAGAAACAATATGATGCTGAAGTAAAGAAAAAAGCAGATGCAGATCGTTATGCAGTTGAGCAAGCGGCAGAAGCAGAAAAAGTAAGACAAATGAAAAAAGCGGATGCAGATCAATATAAGATTGAAGCGGAAGCAAAAGCACGGGCTGAAGAAGTACGTGTAGAAGGGTTAGCAAAAGCAGAAATTGAAAAGGCGCAAGGGGAAGCGAAGGCAGAAGTTGAGAAAGCACAAGGTACTGCAGAAGCAGATGTTATTAGACTAAAAGGTTTAGCGGAAGCAGAA
Source organism: Bacillus cereus group sp. BfR-BA-01522 (assembly GCF_022662635.1). NCBI lineage: Bacteria > Bacillati > Bacillota > Bacilli > Caryophanales > Bacillaceae > Bacillus > Bacillus cereus group sp. BfR-BA-01522. The sequence continues at coordinate 32,218 of NZ_JAKUDY010000009.1, forward strand.
GCAAAACAAAAAATTGCCGAAGCATTTGAATTATATGGGCAAGCAGCAATTATGGATATGGTTCTGAAAATGCTTCCAAGCTATGCGAAAGAAATTGCGAGTCCGCTTAGTAATATTGATAAGATTACAGTTGTTGATACAGGCGGTGGTGGAAAAAACAGCGGTGCTGGAAAAGTTGCAGGGTATGCAACAGACTTAATGGCAACGATGCAAGAAACATTGAAAGCTTCTTCTGGTATTGACTTAAAAGAACTATTAGAAAGTTTCGCAGGAAAAGATGCGGTGGAGAAAGTAGTAAAGGAGCAGCTTCCTGTACAAGTGGTAGAAGAACAAAGGAACGATAAACAATAATAATACAAAAAGAGCTTCTGGGTCACGTATCAGAAGCTCTTTTTGTATTGTTGAAAATTAAAAAAAATAGACAATCTTATATATTGTTTTCATTATTCGTTTTATATAGAATTAAAAATATATGTAAGACTTAATTATGTCATCATTTTTACAAATGGATACTATCACGAAATATCTATGAACAAAATATAAAGGAGACAGAGAAATGGAACAAGGAAAAAAGAAATTGAGAGGAATAGGTTTAAAAACGAAATTACTTGTATCATATATTATCATTTTGGTTCTTCCAAGTATTGTAATTGGTTGGACGTCTTATCTACAAGCGAAAACAAATTTTAATGATACAATTTTGGAAACAGCAAAAGATAACATAAAAATTTTAAATAATGTCATTAATAAAGAACTAGATAAGAAGCAAGTGGATGCTGAATATTTTACAAAATTATTTACCGAAGCGAGTTATCAAGGGGATCAAGTTCAAAATATACAGAATAAATTAGAAGAATATAATCAGTTACATCCAGAATTGGAGGCCATCTATACTGGATCTAATAATGGGCAGTTTATTCAATCACCGGTTACTGAAATGCCAGAAGGATATAATCCTACAGAAAGAGATTGGTATAAAGAGGCGGTGAAAAAAAACGGAGAGGTAATTGTAACAGCTCCATATAAATCCAAAACGACAGGAAACATAGTGATTACATTAGCAAAACAAAATGAGGATAAAAGTGGTGTTCTTGGTATTGATTTAATTATTAATGATATTGTAAATACTTCAAAAATGGTTAATATCGGTAAGCAAGGGTATGTAGCAATTTTTGATCAAGATACACGTGTGGTGGCACATCCAACGAAAAAGCCAGGTGAAAAATTAGAAGACTCAGCAATACAAGAGCTGTATCAAAAAGAAAAAGGAGATTTCAAATTTGTCCAAGACGGTGAAGAACGGAATGTAATTTTTGAAACAAATAAGAAAACAGGGTGGAAAATAGTAGGTATTATGCCTTCGGCAGAAATCATTCAAGCAGCTGCACCAATTTTTTTCAAAACATTAACTGTAATAGGTATTTCTTTATTAATTGGTGGGGTTTTAATTTATTTCATTATTGCATCTATTATTAAACCGTTAAAACAACTTGTTATGTCCTCGAAAAAAATTAGTGAAGGTGACTTAACAGAAAAGGTGAGTGTTCATTCGAATGATGAAATTGGGCAATTAGGGATTAGCTTTAATGAAATGGCAACAGCTCTACATGATCTAATTTCCAAAATTAATCTGTCAGCAGGCCATGTAGCAGCCTCATCAGAAGAATTAACAGCTAGTGTGAAGCAAGCAAGTGAAGCGACAGAGCAAATTACAAAAGCAATGGAGCAAGTATCAAGCGGTGCGGAAATACAAAATCGAGAAGTTGAAGATGGTGCAATGTTGCTGGAAGAAGTTACAAAAGGCATTCAACGTGTTGCGGATAGTTCTTCACTTGTATCAAATGCGTCTGCATATACAAAACAAAAAGCTGAAAATGGTGGGAAGTTAGTCGAAAAGACTGTTCAACAAATGAAATTAATTCATGAGTCTGTTTCGCAATCAGATAAAGTAATTACACTGCTCGAGGATAAATCAAAACAAATTGGAGAGATTCTTGAAGTCATTCAAAATATTGCGGAGCAGACAAATTTATTAGCACTAAATGCAGCGATTGAGGCGGCGCGAGCAGGCGAGCATGGCAGAGGTTTCGCAATTGTAGCAGATGAAGTTCGAAAATTAGCTGAGCAATCGGGGAAATCTTCAACAGAAATTGGAAAACTAGTTGTAGAAATTCAATCGGATATAAAACAAACTGTAGGTTCGATGAATCAAGTAGGAGCAGAAGTAGAATCAGGGATTGTTGTTGCGAATGAAACAAAACAAAGCTTTGCGGAAATATTACAATCTACAAATGATACTGTGTCACAAATTCATAATATGGCAGAAATCGCAAAACGTATGACGACGGATGCGAACCAAGTAAGCTCATCTATGAATGAAATTGCAGCAACAGTTGAAGAAAATGCAGCAAGTGTACAAAATATCGCTGGTTCTTCTGAAGAGCAATTGGCTTCAATGGAAGAAATTAATTCAGCAGCAGTACATTTATCACAAATGGCTGAAGAATTGCAAGAGATGATAGGGAAATTTAGAGTATAAGAGGTAAAAGCGGAGTGGGGAAGGCTACTCCGCTTTTACAGTATTCATAAGTTTTGTTTAGAATATTTAAAAATATAATTTGTTCAAGACAAGGGTGATAGAATAGATGAGAAAATAGAGACGTGTGAAGTAGGGAGTAGGTTTTGAATGAAAGTAATAATTGAAGAAATTTATAGCCCGTGTATCGGAGTGGTAGAAGAGATTTTTGTTGATGAGTCATCCTATGTTTATGAATGGGAAAAGTTAATGATGATTCGCAAAAATGATGGGACATTAGAAAAGGTTGCAGTTGGTATTAGCGGAAATATAAGAGCGGTAAATATAGAAGTTGGTCAAAAAGTGAATACGGACACACTATTAATAACATTAGAAGATGATTTAATCATTACAGGTTGTGAATAAAAAGGTGCGTAGAAGTTACTACACACCTTTTTTGGTTAGAGGCTCATTCCAAGCACATTCATTGTAAACTGTACAACATTTCGTTAGAAGAAATGGAATGTCTATATTTCACTTTTAATACGATAACATAAGGCGTAAAAGGAAGAACTTATAACTGTTTTCGTTCCGACTATCTTCAAAAAGATAGGGAGAGAATAACAATGGGAAAAGAATTGTTGGTAACAATCAAAAGTGTTACTCCCCTTCAAGGCACTTTAACAATTCCTACATATTACGCGGAAATATATCCAGCAATTATGATGATTAGTGATGCTGGAAAATTGGATCGTGATGAAATGTTGGATGTTTACAAGTAAACTTATATAAAGAATTAGCTTATTATTGGACAGCATTAGGATTTGCGGTGTTGCGTTATGATAAGCGGAGAGGTTGTAAAAGTAAAGGGAATTATAGAAAAATAGGAATACAAGATTTAATTGATGATGCTACTTTGTGGGTTCGTTTTTTAAAAGCTCATCCGCTCATAGATCCAAAACGAATCATTATCGCAGGATATGGCGAAGGAGCGCTACTAGCACCAGCGGTTTATCTCGCTATTTTAGGACAGTAAGACTCCCACCTCAAGAGTTAGAAAGAAGAAAGGAAGATAGGGGGGATTAGGGCTGCCCGTAACAGCCCGATTGGTGAGGGCTCATAATCAGTGGAGGATGAAGAAAACCCCCTACTGATTAAATTTTCATTTTATAGTAAGGAGTCTGTTGCTGGTTTCATTATGCTTGCAGGTGCGGTGGAACCAGCAAATTCTATATTAGAAGCAAAAATAGAAAATCATGTGAACGAGAGATGTTCTAGATTTGTAAGCTGGTTATGGAAGGTTTTCAAAATACCGTATCATATGAAATTAAGAAATGATAAAATGATGAGGGAAGTACAACTTTTGGAAGAAAACAGCAGTTGGACAAAAAGTATAAAGTTAGATGCCAAATGGTTAAGAGAACGGTTACAATATAATGTAATTTCATATTTAGAAAAAGTATTATGCCCAGTTTTAGCAATTACAGGAGGAAGGGATATACAGGTGCCTCCTGAATATGCGAAGCGAATTGTTTCACATGTTCATGATAAAGCAGAGTGGCATATCATTCCGAACATGAATCATGTTTTAAGAAATGCTGAACATAAGCACACAATGCTTCGATTAAGGAAGGAATATAAGGGACTTCTGGATAAAACTATTGAAGAAGAATTATTACATGTAATGAAGGAATGGTTAAAAAAACATTATCTTTCATAGGAGCTGTAAGTGTGAGGAAACAAAAGATTTTATTATGTATGTTATTGGGGTTATTAATGATGGCAGTGGCTTGTGATAAACAAGAAGAACCTGAAATGAAGCCAGTTCATGTGAAAAGTGAAAAGAAACAGAAGGAAAAAGAAGAAAAGAGCATGAACTTAATGGATAAGCAATTATTGCTTTCGGCAACGCTTGGTGATACAGAAACTGCTATTAAGTTAATAAAAGACGGAGCGAATATAAATGTAACAGGTGACCAAGGAGAAACACCTATCATGGCTGCAACATATTACAATCATGTTGAAACTGTAAAGGCTTTGATTCAGGCAGGGGCTGATATTGAATTACAGGATAAAAAGCAAGACAATCCGTTTCTTTATGCAAGTACTGAAGGATATGTCGATATTGTTAGATTAACAATTGATGCTGGAACAAATGTAAGAGAAACAAACCGTTCTGGTGGGACAGCACTTATTCCAGCTGCTGAGAGAGGGCATGTCGAAGTAGTCGAAGAGCTATTAAATCGTACAGATATTGATGTGAACGATAAAAATGATGATGGATGGACAGCTTTACTTAAGGCAATTGTGTTAGGAAATGGTAGTGAGAATCATAAACAAGTTGTGCAACTACTAATCAATCATGGAGCAGATGTAAATTTAGCGGATCGTGAAGGGATAACGCCTTTGGAGCATGCAGAAAGAAGAGGTTTTACAGAAATCGTAAATATGCTCAAAGAAGCGGGAGCGAACGAAACACTTGAAACGATAGAGTAGTATGAAAGAAAAAGTAAGAGGTCAGGAACATCATGATTTCTTACTTTTTTCTATAGTTGGAGGATCATACATGATTATTTTTATTCATCATTTCTTATCATGTGAACCTAGCTACTAGAAAGTATTATATTACTTTATATGGACAAGCTATTTATGAAACATAAAAAAGAAATAAGCAAGAAGCGATTCAAATGGTGAATGGAGCAAGAAATGGATAAACAATAAGGAAAAATACTTGAAAAGCTCGAAAGAACAATAAGACTATTTGTTTTTAACGAATGAACAAGGGCGTGAAATAAAAGAATGATACGCAATTGGAAGAAATGTATTTGCTTAATTGGAGTCGGCATCAGCAGCAGTAGTATGTACATAAATAAGAATGATATTCTGCCGATTACAGATCATAAAGAGGTGACCAAGAATATTGCTTTTTATCCAGTTTCTATAAATGATCAAACGCAGCGCTTTTTTTCAACTTCACAAAATGTACAAAAAAGAAATGAAGAAAAGGTATTATTACAACATGTTCCATTCATTAGACAAGCGCCAGAATTGGATAGAGGGTGTGAAGTAACAAGTTTAGCGATGATGTTACAGTATGCGGGTGTTACAGTTGATAAAATGACACTTGCAGAAGAAATACCTAAAATTCCGTTTTTACATAACGGTTTGCGTGGTAATCCGAATGAAGGATTTGTAGGGAACATTTATACATTTTCTGAGCCCGGGTATGGGGTATATCATAAGCCGCTTTTTCAGCTAGCAACTAAATATTTACCGAATCAAGTTGTTGATTTAACAGGTAAAAATATAGAGGGAATTTATGAAAGAATACGAGCTGGTAATCCTGTTGTGATGATTACAAATGCAACATACGCTCCATTAGATACGGATGAATTTCGTATATGGAAAACAAAGACAGGAAATGTTTCAATTACATACAATGAACATTGTGTTCTTCTCATTGGCTATGATAAGGAATCGGTATACATTCATGACCCGCTTAGCAACCAACCGAGCATACGCGTATCACGAAAAAACTTTGAACAGGCATGGGTTCAAATGGGAAGCCAAGCGATTTCAATGAATGAGAAAAGATATGAACGTGAAACGACTTGATGAAATTATTTTGGATACGAGTACAGATGATACTTCTTAGAAATGAACTCCTTATACTTATTTAGTCGAGTATAAATAAGAGTTTTAGAATCATGTAATTCTTTTCTAGAACCATTCAAATAAACAAGCAAGTATATATATTCAATTTTGGAATGCATCAAAAAGCGGAAAAAGAAGCGGAATGTAGTATAGAGATATATGCTACTGAATTCCGCTTCTTTTTTATAAGAAAGAGATATTGAACAGCAACAATTACATATAAGGATTATTCAAATGAGTGAATAGTTTTCAAACATTTAATTGACAATTTTCCGAAATTTAATCATTATATATTGTTTTATGGATTTTGATTATATAAAATAACACAGATGTTTGATATTCAACTAGAGGTGGGGTATTATGCAAAATATATGGAAACGATTTAGAGGAACAAGTATTAAGAAGAAGTTAGTTTTTGCATTTTTAATTATTTTAACTATACCTGGATTTATTATTGGTGGTGTATCATATCAGACTGCCAAGGAAAATTTTGATCAACAACTTACGAAAAAAGCAAAGGAAAATGTCGCAGTTTTAAATAGTGTGATTAAACAAAATATGGAAGCGAAATATGTGGATGCGGCGTACTTTGCAGATGTTTTAACTGAGGATACATATCCGGACGGACAAGAAGATATTGTAAGAACAAAATTCAAACAATATATGAGGCTTCACCCAGAGGTAGAAGGCATCTATATTGGAACGCAGACAGGGAAATTTATAAGAGAGCCATTTAAGCAAATGCCCGATGGATATAATCCAACGGAAAGGTCATGGTATAAAGAAGCGATTGAAAACAAAGGAAAAGTAATTGTTACGACTCCGTATCAATCAACATCTACAAAAAATATGGTGGTAACGGTTGCAAAGCAAACGAAGGATGGTAAAGGTGTTGTAGGGATTAATTTAAATCTAGATAACATATTAAAGATTTCTAAGATGATAGAAATTGGTAATAAAGGGTATCCTGTTATTTTAGATCAAAATAAACAAGTTGTTAGTCATCCATCAAAAAAAGTTGGTTCAAAGATTACAGATTCTTGGGTAACGCCTATTTATGAGAAAAAGCAAGGAAGCTTATCCTATACAGAAAAAGGCGATGACAAAAACATAATTTTTATAACAAATGAAAAAACAGGATGGAAAATAGTTGGGGTTATGTTTGCAGAGGAAGTGGTTCAAGCAGCTGAGCCAGTCTTTTATAAAACATTAATTGTTATTACGATTTCTATTGTTCTTGGTAGTATTTTAGTTTATTTCCTTGTGCAATCTATTATAAAACCGTTACGTAAAATAGTGGATTCTGCACATAAAATTAGTAAAGGTGATTTAAGAGAAGAACTCAAGATTTATTCGAAAGATGAAATAGGAAATTTGGCACAGTCATTCAATAAAATGTCAGATTCTCTTCGTAGTGTTATTTCAAAAATTAGCTTTTCATCAGAGCATGTGGCCGCATCAGCTGAGGAGCTAACAGCGAATGTACAACAGGCAAATGATGCAACAGATCAAATTACATTAGCGTTGGAACAAGTATCAAGCGGAGCAGAATCGCAAAGTCAAGGGGTTGAAGAAGGTGCAGCGACATTACAGCAAGTAAACATGGCAATTCAAAATTTAACAGGAAGCGTACAAGCTATTTCTGTTTCTTCATCTCATACAAGACAAAAAGCTGGTGAAGGGGAAAAACTAGTAGGTCAAACGGCGAAACAAATGCATTCTATTTCTAAATCTGTTTCGCACTCAGATGGTATGATCAAGCGTCTTGATGAGAAATCTAAACAAATTGGTGCTATTTCAGAAGCTATTCAAAGTATTGCTCAGCAAACAAATTTACTTGCTTTAAATGCAGCGATCGAAGCAGCTCGCGCAGGCGAGCAGGGACGAGGGTTTGCCATTGTGGCAGATGAGGTTAGAAAGTTGGCAGAGCAGTCAGGGGAATCATCACGTGAAATTGCTAATTTAATTAAAGAAATTAAAACTGATATTGAGAATACTGTACAATCAATGGGATATGTAAGTGACGAGGTTCAGTGTGGATTAGAAGTTGTAAGCAAAACAAAATTAAATTTTGCTGAAATTTTAGATTCGACAAATCATATCGTTTCACAAGTGAATCAAATGGTAGATACGACTAAGCTTATGGCAAGAGAAGCGAATGAAGTAACAAATGCAATTGATGAAATTGCAGCGGCCGCAGAAGAAAATACAGCGAGTGTGCAAAGTATCGCAGCATCTGCTGAAGAACAAGTTAGCTCGATGACTGAAATTCATTCAGCTGCGCAAAATTTAGCAGAGATGGCGGAAGAGTTACAAGAAATGATTAGTGAATTTAAACTAGAATAGTATGAAATAAGTAAGGTGAAATTGTTATTGCCTTACTTATTTTTCTATCTCAAGAAGTATGATTTTGATAAACAATAGGGGAGTCAATGAAAGGATGAGAAATAGAAGGTTATTAAGTTTATGGAAAACGATTACACTGCTGGTATGCACTGTTGTTGTACTTTCTTTACTTGTAACGGATATTTTAATTAGTCATCATGTTGAGCGTACGACAGAAGAAAGCCAAGCAGAAAAAGCCAAAATAATTGCGCGTATTGTAGCGCATTCACCAATTGTGTTGGAAGGCTTAACAGGTAGAAGAGATGCAGTTGAAATTCAAACATATACGAACAGGTTATTAAAAAATACAGATGTTCAGTTTATTGTCGTTATGGATATGAAGGGAATTCGAAAATCTCATCCAAATCCTCAAAAAATCGGTCATCATTTTGTTGGAGGGGATGAGGGAACGGTTTTAAAAGGAAAAGAACATGTGTCTTTAGCTGAAGGAACGTTAGGGATTTCGATGCGCGTATTTGTACCTGTATTTTCTGAAGCAGGAAAGCAAGTTGGTGCAGTTGCTGTTGGGATTTCAGCTGATAATGTAAAAGAGAGAACGAAAGAAAGTAGACATATTATTTATATTGGGATTAGCATAGGAATATTAGTTGGAATTATTGGGGCAGTGTTATTAGCCAGACATACTAAAAAGATTTTATTTGGCCTTGAACCACATGAAATTGCAAAAATTTTAGAAGAAAGAAATACAATGCTACAATCTGTTAAAGAAGGAATTATTGCAGTAGATAAAGAAGCAAGAGTTACACTTATTAATAATGAAGCGAAGCGATTATTGAAAAAAAGTAGTCTTGAGGAAGAATGGATTGGTAAAGATGTTGAATCATATATGCCTAATTCACGTATTAAAGAAGTGTTACAGACAGGGCAAGTTCAGTTACATGAAGAGCAAAATGTTTATGGAGTTACGATTGTTACAAATAGGGTTCCTCTATATGTAGATGGTGAAATTGTTGGTGCGATTGCAACCTTTCGTGACAAAACAGAAATAAGAAAATTGGCAGAAGAAATAACAGGGATTCGATTATATGCTGAAGCATTGCGAGCGCAGTCTCATGAATTTATGAATAAGATGCATGTTGTACTGGGGCTTACACATATGAAGCAATATGATGAGTTACAGAAATATGTTAGTAGTATGGTATCAGAGCATCAATATGAAATTGGTGGTGTTATGAAAAAAGTTAAAAATCCTGTATTTGTTGGTTTTTTACTTGGTAAACTTAGCTATGCAAGAGAGAGGAATATAGAGCTCATTGTAAGTGAGGATTCTTATTTACCAGATATATTTGATGAAAGTATGATTCATGAGCTAATCACGATTGTGGGAAATTTAATTGATAATGCATTGGATGCGGTAACAAATTGTGAAGAGAAGCGAGTTCAAATTGCAATTTATTATGAAGACACATTAATGATTGTAGTGAAAGATACAGGACATGGGATACCGACAGATCGACTTGATACAGTGTTGATGAAAGGATATTCTACAAAAGGAAAGAATCGAGGCTATGGGTTATTTCTTGTAAATGAAAGCATGAAGAGAATCAATGGGAAAATACATATTCAATCATTATTAGAAAAGGGAACAACTATCACAATTGAAATACCATATACAAAGTAGGGATGAGATACAAAGATGATTAAAGTTTTAATTGTAGAAGATGATCCGATGGTAGCAATGCTAAATAAATATTATTTAGAGCAGATTGGGGGATTCGAACTAGTTTCAGTCGCCTACTCTGTCAAAGAAGCGATAAGAATATTAGAGAAATTAAATGTGGAATTTATTCTACTCGATATTTTTATGCCTGAAGATACAGGATTTGAGCTATTGATGTATGTTCGAAATCAAGAAAAAGAAATTGATATTATGATGATTTCAGCTGTGCATGATATGAGCAGCATTAAAAAGGCACTGCAATACGGAGTTGTAGATTATTTAATTAAACCATTTACATTTGAAAGGTTCAAAGAGGCGTTAATTGCATACCGGGAGAAGTTTCAATTTATGAAAGAGCAACAGCAGATTAGTCAATCTGAATTAGATACACTCATTCTCAAAAAGGAAAAGGTAGAAGGAAATGCAAATCAAGAGTTGCCAAAAGGACTAACAAAGCAAACATTACAACTCATTTGGCGGCAAATTGAGTTGCTTTACGGCAAGTCATTTACTACTGATGAAATGGCTCAATTAGTAGGGATCTCAAGAGTATCTATTCGGAAATATGTGAAGTTTTTAATAGAAATTGGAGTTTTAGAAAATGAAATGGTATATCAACAAGTGGGAAGGCCTGTAAGCAAATTAAGATGTATTGATCATAACAAAATAAATCTATATGTATAAGCGACTTTTACAAGTCGCTTATACTTTTTTTAATTACAAAATTGGTTACAAAACTTACAAAAACTATTTTTACTATTGGAAGCGTTTTAATATGGGAATAAGAATATAAGGGGGTGCCACATGGGAATTCAAAATAATATGGAAGCGGTATCATTTGTGGAGAGAAATGAATCAAAACAAGAAACTTTCGCTTCTCAAATGATGAATATTAAAATAGGTGTTATACCATTGCCATTATATCTTGTTCTAGCAGCTATTATTTATGGAGCATCTATATATCAGAAATTGCCTGCAGATATGATTGGTGGATTTGCCGTTATTATGATTATGGGGATTTTCTTAGGTGATATTGGAATGAGAATTCCAATTTTAAGAAATATTGGTGGTCCAGCGATTCTTTCATTATTCATTCCATCCTTACTCGTCTTTTTTAATTGGATGAATCCAGCGTCTATGGAAGCTGCAACGATGTTAATGAAGAAATCGAACTTTTTATACTTATATATTTCTTGTTTAGTAGTAGGAAGTATTTTAGGAATGAATCGAAAAGTGTTAGTGCAAGGATTTATTCGAATGTTTATTCCTTTAGTGGTGGGAACGATAGCATCTGTAGTAGTAGGACTATTAGTTGGTTCATTATTTGGATTTGAAATGAAGAGAACATTCTTCTTTATTATTGTGCCAATTGTAAGTGGAGGAATTGGAGAAGGGATTTTACCACTTTCATTAGCTTATAGTGATATTTTAAATGAATCATCAGCAACATTCGTCTCACAGCTTATTCCAGCGGCGATTATCGGGAATATGTTTGCAATTATTGGCGCGGGGTATATGAAGCGCTTAGGTGAGAAAAAGCCAGAGCTAAGCGGGAATGGTGTATTAGTAAAAACGGATAATCAAGCAGAATTACTAAAAGAACAAAATACAGAGAAGCCAATTGATTTTTCATTAATGGGAGCAGGATTATTAATTGCTTGCACATTCTTTATTTTTGGAGGATTTGCCTCTAAATTTATTGGAATTCCAGGCGCTATCATTATGATTTTTTCGGCAGCAATTGTGAAATATTTTAGATTAATGCCAGCAAAGATGGAGCAAGGGGCATTTCAATTATATAAATTTATTTCGAAAAATTTAACGTGGCCTCTAATGGTTGGTCTAGGGTTATTATATATTCCATTAAAAGATGTAGCAGAGGTTCTTTCATTTGGATATGTCGTTGTGTGTGCTTCAGTTGTTCTAACAATGATAATGTCCGGTTATTTTGTTGGAAAGGTTATGAAAATGTATCCAGTTGAATCTGCGATTGTAACAGGGTGTCATAGCGGCTTAGGTGGAACAGGAGATGTTGCAATCTTATCAGCTTCTAATCGTATGGAATTGATGCCATTTGCGCAAATCTCAACACGTTTAGGTGGCGCAGCGATGGTTGTAACCGCAACAATTTTATTAAAAATGTTTTCTTAAATAACAATCGGGCAAGCTAGCTATAGAAAGATATGGCTAGCTTGTCAAATTGAGGGGAGAATATACCGATGTTAGAAAAGCAAATTAATGAGCGATCATTATTACTTCATAAAGAGTTAGTAGGAAAGATTGAAATTACGAGTAAAGTAGAAGTAAATTCAGCAGAGGATTTAAGTTTGACATATACACCAGGAGTAGCGGAGTCTTGTAAAGCTATCGCGGCCGATGAAGAGACAGCGTATGATTACACAGCACGTGGTAATATGGTGGCGGTTGTATCCGATGGGACAGCTGTACTTGGTTTAGGTGATATTGGACCGAAAGCTGCGATGCCTGTTATGGAAGGAAAGTGTATTTTATTTAAGAAATTCGCGAACGTAGATGCATTTCCGTTATGTTTGGGAACAAAAGATGTAGATGAAATCGTTACCCTTGTGAAAAATTTAGAGCCGACATTTGCTGGAATCAATTTAGAAGATATTGCAGCACCGCGTTGCTTTGAAATTGAAAAACGTCTAAAAGAGGAAACAAATATTCCAGTTTTTCATGATGATCAGCATGGAACGGCAATTGTCGTGTTAGCTGCTGTAATTAATGCATTAAAAGTTGTAAAGAAGCAAATGAATACAGTGAAAATTGTCATTAATGGTGCGGGATCAGCGGGAATAGCAATTGGTAACTTGTTATTAAAAGCCGGAGTAGAACATATAACATTAGTAAGTTTAGAAGGCATTGTTTGTGAGGGAGAATTATGGATGAATCCAGCACAAATAGAAATTGCGAAGAAAACAAATCGAGAACATGTGCGAGGATCATTAAAAGAGGCAATTCGTGAGGCGGATATTTTTATCGGTGTATCTGCTCCAAATGTATTAACAAAAGAGCTTGTACAGGCGATGAATAAAAAGCCAATTGTATTTGCGATGGCAAATCCAATTCCAGAGATATTTCCAGATGAAGCATTAGCAGCCGGAGCAGCTGTTGTTGGCACAGGAAGATCTGATTATCCAAATCAGGTAAATAATGTATTGGCGTTTCCCGGTATCTTCCGAGGGGCATTAGATGTACGTGCAACGGATGTTACAGAAGAAATGAAATTAGCAGCAGCATATGGAATTGCTAACATTATTACGGATGAAGAAAGAAATGAAAACTATGTTATCCCAAATCCGCTTGATAAAAGAGTTGTGCCAAGTGTGGCAGCGGCAGTAGCAAAAGCAGCAATTGAGTCAGGAGTAGCGCAAATTAAAAAAATACCAAGTTATGAATGCTAAAAAGGAGCCTTCTTACGAAAGAAGTCTCCTTTTTAGCAGATAAGAAATCTTTAATACAAGGAATAAGTTGTTATTCTTTATAGCATTATGAATTTTACTTCATGACAATGTTGTTCTATTATCTTGAGTAATTAAGAGTGTGAGAAGCGAATTGCGGAAATAGAAATTACTCTACATTGATAACAAGTTGCTCATAGTATTGTTTATTTATATACACATTTAAAACCCATAATCCAGCAGAAGGCAGTGACATAAGTAGAGACATTTCTTTTGTACCTGGTTGGAGTAATTTTTGTGCTGTCCAAATTTTTTCGGAGTTTTCATTTGAAAGAATAACGGGAGTTGGAGCGGTCTTCCCTTGTTTTAAAGCAATAATAGAGAATTGTCCATTTGGTATTTGGGAATCGAGAAAAACCCACATATGTTCCATTGCTTCACTCGAAGTAAATACACTATCTACAATGCCAATTTTTCCTTCAATACCTTTTAAGAGCATTTTTCCTTCGGCAAACGAAGGGCTTTCCTCCCAATTCACATCTTTTAAAACGCTAAGGTGAAAAAATGAAGGTGCGCTTGTTTGAGGTTTTGAGATCTTCATTATTTGTTTTTCGGGGGATTTTGAATCTGGTTGTATTGCTGCGCAGCCGCTCATAAGAAAGATGGATAGTATCGCAGTACTTATTTTTTTCATGTAGCCACACTCCCACTTTGTATTGTTACTGTAATTGTATTTACTAGAGAGTGGGACAATTCCTTTAAAAGGATACAAAGAGGTTATAAGTTTCGTACGACTTCTTTTTACATTTCATTAGAAATTATAGGATCAGATACGTAATTAGATATGTAAGAGTAACCAAGAAAAGCACCCTCATGTGTATGAGAGTGCTTTTCTTGGTTACACTATTTCTCTTGATCTAAGAATAATACCATATGTTCTTCGTCCCAATATTGGCCATTATATTTTAAAGAGCGTTCTTGAACGCCGAACGTTTTAAATCCTAATGATTCGTATAGTTTTTTTGCACCGTCATTTCCAACAACAACATCGAGCATAATTTGTTCGATTTCGAGTTTTTTTGCAAGTTCGATACATTCTTTAATAAGAGCGCGTCCAGCGCCAAGACCGCGTGCTTTTGGAGACACATATACAGAACCAATTTTTGCTTTATGTTCTTGTTTTACATATGGTTTTGTTTCTAGAGTTGCAACCCCGATTAATTTACCGTCTTTAAATGCACCTAGTGTATAATTTTCATCTTGTTCAAGTTTTTGCGCTTTATATTCAATCGGGCATTCTTTATTAATGATATCTTCATAAGAAGAGCTGAAAGCTTCAGGGTTTTGTTTTAATCCTTCTACACGAAGTTCTAAATAAATTTCTGCTTCATCCTTTGTTAGTACATGAATGTCCAAGTATATCATCCTCCGTATTTCTGACAAATGTAGTTATATTTTATATTGAAATAAGAATAATTTCAAAAACTTGGCTCGAATAATGGTTTTTGTTGGCGAAGAATATCAGTTTCTTTTATTTCGTTATTTGCAGGTAGCTTGAATGGTAAGGGCTTATAATCAGTGGGGATGAAGAAAACTCCCCGTCGATTCAAGCTTCACTTTATTGGATTGGTAATTTTATTAGAAATTCTGTTCCGACGTTTAATTCACTTTGGACGGTAATGGTCCCATTATGCAGTTCTACAATTTCTCTCGCAACAGCTAAGCCAATTCCTTTTCCACCTGTTGCCCTTGTTCTTGATTTATCAACACGGTAGAAGCGATCGAAAATATGAGGAAGATCTTCACTAGGAATACCTTCTCCTTCATCTTGAACACATATAGTAAAAGTATTCTCATTTTCAAGCACATTTATTGTAATGATAGATGGTTCGTGAGAATGCTGATACGCATTTTGTAACAAATTTAGCATAACTTGTTCCATGCGGCGTTCATCTATATAAACGTTCAGGTGGTCATTACAATGTAATCGAATTTGTATGTCCGTTTTAGAAAAGTTTGTTTTTGTTTTTTCAATGATTTTTTCAAGAAATGGTCTAAGAGTTACTTTTTGTTTTTTTATGATAAACTGATGCTGTTCTAGCTGGGCTAAGTCGAATAAGTCTTGTATGAGTGCTGTAATACTATCTGTTTCATCTTCGATAATTTGTAAGTATTCCTCGCGTTCTTCTTTGGACAAACCCTCTCTTTTGGCGACCTTTGCATATCCCTTCATATATGTTAGGGGAGTTAACAATTCATGCGCAACACTGGAAAGAAATTCATTTCTTTCTTTTTTCATATAAGTTAGTTCACTTGATAATTCTTCAATTGTTGTAGCCAAACTACCAAGTTCATCATTGCGTTTGATTCCTAATGCAATGGGTTTATTTAATTTAGGCATTCGCTCTGTAGCTTTTTTCATTTTAATAAGTGGGTCTGTAATAACGCGAGAAAAAAGAAAGACAGAAATAGTTGTTAAAATAAGAGTTAAACATCCAATAATAATGAATTGATTTGTTAAACGAGAAATCATTTTTTCTAAGAAAGATGTGTTTAAAAACATATGTACATATCCGGTAACTTGTCCTTTTGTAATAATGGGACTTGCAGTTGAAATGAATTTAGACTTTTTCCAGTTTGTTTCAACTGTTTTCCCATTTCTCGAAATAGATTTTATTTTACAAGCTAGTTGCTTCTTCATACTTTCTGTAACAATATCTGAAGTGGATATAATTTTTCCGCTTGTGTCTGTTATGACCATAGTTGTATCTGAATCGGAGTGAGATTCCATTAAAGTAATGATTTTAAAAGCACGTGACTCATTTCCAGTATGTATAAATTTTTCGATGATGTTTCGATACTTATTCCCTTGATTTAAAAGAGTATTTGTTTCTTCATCGATACGTAATTTCACAAGGCTTGTATGAAAAGAAACAAAGGCAATTGTTTCAATACATAAAGCTAATATTAAAAAATATGTAGCAATTTTAAGGGAAAGTTTGTCCATTTTGTTCCACCATACCTTATTTTTATATTGAATCAGTCTGTTATTAAAAATATATTTTTCCCTAATGAATCATGGCAGTTCCCCTTTCTTTTCTACGCTCGATTGAGAAATAAAAGGGAAACTGCCTTATAAGTAGTGAAATGAAATTTTGATAAAAGAAGAGATGCTATATTCAGCTGGTTGTAGTGATTAGTCACTTTTCCATTTGTATCCTACTTTATAGATTGTTTCTAAGTAGTTTTCAACAGGAAATCCTTTTTTTCTTAATTTCTCACGAATATTTCGAATATGTGAATCGACAGTACGATATTCAATATCTGTTTGATAACCCCATATTTTTTCGATTAAATCATCACGGCTGTATGCGCGATTAACATTTTGTAAAAATAGTCCTAATAATGCAAACTCAATTGGTGTAAGTGAAATCTTTTCATTATAAACAGTAACGGTATGTTTCATTTTATCCCATTCAATTCCATTGAAGCTAACAAATCCTTCTTTTTTCGTTCGGCGCAATACCGCCTCGATTCTTGCAACAAGTACTTGCTCATCAAACGGTTTAGTAATATAATCATCAGCTCCTATTGTCAATCCTTTTATCATATCGTAATTTTGATTCCGAGCTGTTAACATGATGATCGGGACATTGCTAAGTTGCCGAATTTGCTTACATGTTTCCCAGCCATCCATGTTTGGCATCATGACATCTAGCAAAATGATGTCGAACTCTTTTTGCTGAACGAGTTCAAGAGCTTCAAAACCTGATTTAGCCTTCATACAAAAATAACCACGTGGACTGAGAAATAGGTCTAACAGTTGTAACATGCGTTCTTCATCGTCTATTAACAAAATTTTTATCATATTTTTGTACACCCCAACAATTCTTTCTACTTTGTATAGTTTACATGAAAATAATAAAAAACTCTTTGTACAAAAGTAATTGACATAAAAAATGCACTACTTTTGCACAACTCTTTTTTATAATGAAAACGTAGCGACACAAAATACCCTATGTTGCGACATAACGTCATGTCATTTTAATTATAAAATGACAATTCCATTCTATTGTGTATGTGAGATAGTGAGGATTTTCGTATTCACCTCGCATCGGATAAGAAAAGGTTCCTATCTCACACTTTTTTATACAGGAGACTTCGTGCACATAGATGAAAAAGAAGATTGTTTATAAACAAGGCGTAATGCAATTATAATATGTATTGCGGTATCTGCATGAATCATTATAACGTGTGTAAATAAATTTTTCGGGATTTAATAATAAATAAAAAAGCGAATTGTTTCTGTAACTAGAAGCAACTCGCTTTTTTTTTTAATCCCATTATTAAAGATTTAGCGAAAAACAAAGGTGCTAGGAGGGAGGAGAGCTATCCCCCGAAAAATAATTCAGGCTAATAATGAGTGAGGATGCGTTGATTTATATAATCAAGAGAAAGATTGTAATTTATATGATAAACCACGGAAGAATAGCTAAGCTTGAAGTGACAATTACCATGCTGCAAATAAAAAAAATCCGATATTTTGTTTGTTTCATTCTGTATACTCCTCTAATTATGGATTTAAATTATATAACAATTGGTTTATCCCGCTATTTTGGGGCAGTAAGACTCCCACCTCAAGATTCAGAAAGAAACAAGGAAGATAGGTGGGAGTCTTACTGCCCGTAACAGCCCGATTGGTGAGGGTTCATAATCAGTAGGGGATGAAGAAAACCCCCACTGATTAAAGTTTCGCTTTATTGCTTGCATCATTGCTGAATATTTTGGATTATTATTTTATATTTTTAGTATAGCGAATTGGTTGGGAAAGAACGATCGATAAAGATGACGTAAACATTACATTGTTGTAAGAAAAAAGCATCTTTTATGAAACAAAGATGCTTTGGAAGCGAATAGTGACAATTCCATGTTTATATAAAACAGGAATTATTTTTTTGAAGATATATAACCTTCAATTCGCACTGGATGTGTATAAATATTGCAAGAGTTATTGCGAATAAAGCCGACAACAGTAATGCCTAAATCATGTGCGAGTTGTAATGCTAATTTTGTTGGAGCGGATTTAGAAAGGATAATTTCACAACCGATTTTAGATACTTTTAATAAGATTTCAGATGAAATTCGGCCGCTAAATGCAATGATTTTTCCTGTGACGGGTATATCATGGCGTAAACAATAGCCATATATTTTATCTAATGCGTTATGTCTTCCAATATCCATTCTTGATAAAATGAGGCTATTTCGATCACATAAGGCTGTATTGTGAACGCCCCCGGTTTGTTGGAATGTAGTGGAAGACTGTTGTAAGGCAGTCATTAAATAAAAGCATTCTTCAGGAGTAAGTGTGATATGTACATCATGTAATTTTTTTGCTTTGGCTACATCATTAACAAAAACAAAGCCTTGTCTACTTTTTCCACAGCAAGAGGTAACATATCTTTTATTATATAAAGATTGGTAAAGAGGATTAATTTGCTTTGCTTTTACATGAACGATTCCCTGATCTTTCTGAATCCATAACTCTTCAATATGTTGGTAAGAAGAAATAATGCCTTCCGAAATTAAAAAGCCTACTACCATGTCTTCAATATAATTTGGAGTGCATACTACAGTAACATATTCTTCACCGTTTAATTTAATTGTAATCGGAGTTTCGGTAACAATTTCATCATGTTTTTCAGAGAACATGCCATCTTGATAATGCACCATGTTATATGTTTCTTGGACAGGACCCATATTCTTTTCCCCTTTTTATATATTTTTTCTTATTCATCATGAAATATTGAACTACTACTTACATTATAAGATTCTTTTGGTTATTATTGTATATTTACGATATAATAGAGCTGTAGAATAGTGTCATTTTGACTTTCGTATTATATGTTAATAGCACCATAGAATTGACCATCTTAGATAGGATGTAAGGTATTTCAAAATATGTATAACAACATAAAATGAAAACGGATTCATATTTGTGTTGTGCAGTGAGTGGTAAGGAGAGGGGAAAGTATGGCTGAACAGACAGTTCGTGTAACGATTGATGGGCAAGAGTTCGTTTCATCTGATGGAAAAACGATACTACAATTATTTAACGAAAGTAATTTAGAGCATCCACAAATTTGTCATGTGCCAGAAGTAGATCCAATTCAAACTTGTGACACATGTATTGTTGAGGTAGATGGAAAATTAATGCGTGCTTGTTCTACAAAAGTGGAAGATGGTATGCATATTGAAAGAAAATCAGCACGTGCTAAAACAGCGCAAACTGAAGCGATGGACCGCATATTAGAGAACCATTTATTATATTGTACAGTTTGTGATAACAATAATGGGAATTGTAAGATTCACAATACGGTACATATGATGGGAATTGAAGAGCAGAAATATCCATATAAACCGAAAGTCAGCCCAAGCGAAGTGGATATGTCACATCCATTTTATCGTTATGACCCGAACCAATGTATTGCATGTGGTCAATGTGTAGAAGTGTGCCAAAACTTGCAAGTGAATGAAACATTATCTATTGATTGGAGTTTAGAGCGTCCGCGCGTAATCTGGGATAACGGTGTAAGCATTAATGACTCATCGTGTGTAAGTTGTGGTCAATGTGTAACAGTTTGTCCTTGTAATGCATTAATGGAAAAAACGATGCTCGGAGAAGCTGGATTTATGACAGGGCTTAAGCCGGATGTACTAGATCCAATGATTGATTTTGTGAAAGATGTAGAACCAGGATATAGTAGTATTTTAGCAGTTTCAGAAGTGGAAGCTGCAATGAGGAAAACGAAGATTCGTAAGACGAAAACAGTTTGTACATTTTGTGGCGTTGGTTGCTCATTTGAAGTATGGACGAAAGACCGTCAAATTTTAAAAGTACAACCTGTATCAGACGCGCCAGTAAACGGAATTTCTACATGTGTGAAGGGGAAATTTGGCTGGGACTTTATCAATAGTGAAGACCGCATTACAAAACCGTTAATTCGTCAAGGGGATATGTTTGTTGAAGCTTCATGGGAAGAGGCTTTAGAAGTAGTTGCATCTCATATGCAACGTATCAAATCTGAATACGGAAGCGATGCATTTGGATTTATTTCTTCTTCCAAAGTAACAAATGAAGAAAACTATTTAATGCAAAAATTAGCTCGGCAAATATATGGAACAAATAATGTAGATAACTGCTCCCGTTATTGTCAATCACCGGCAACAGACGGTTTATTTAAAACAGTTGGTATGGGGGGAGACTCTGGTACAATACAGGATATTGCTGAAGCTGGACTTGTTATTATCGTAGGAGCAAATCCAACAGAAGGTCATCCTGTGCTGGCAACGCGTGTGAAACGTGCTCATAAATTGCATGAACAAAAGCTTATTGTAGCAGACCTTCGGAAACATGAAATGGCAGAACGGGCTGATTTGTTTGTTCATCCGCGCCAAGGAACCGACTATGTATGGCTTGCTGGAGTAACAAAATATATTATTGATCAAGGATGGCATAATCAATCCTTCATAAATGAAAATGTAAAGAATTTTGATGCATACAGCAAAATGTTAGAGAAGTATACACTCGATTATACGGAGGAAATTACAGGGATTTCTAAGGATACATTAAAAGATATTGCACGTATGGTTTATGAAGCAGATGGAACTTGCGTGCTTTGGGGTATGGGAGTTACAC
Organism: Bacillus cereus group sp. BfR-BA-01522; assembly: GCF_022662635.1. Taxonomy (NCBI): domain Bacteria; kingdom Bacillati; phylum Bacillota; class Bacilli; order Caryophanales; family Bacillaceae; genus Bacillus; species Bacillus cereus group sp. BfR-BA-01522. Next base: position 53,571 of record NZ_JAKUDY010000009.1, read on the forward strand.
AGAATACAGGAGGAAGTACAACATCAGCAGCAATCTCTAATTTGCTTCTTGTAACAGGTAACTATCGTCGTCCAGGTGGAGGTGCATATCCATTGCGCGGGCATAATAACGTACAAGGTGCTTGCGACATGGCAACATTGCCGAACTGGCTTCCGGGATATCAAGCAGTATCAGATGATGCGCTTCGTGCGAAATTTGAAAAAGCATATGGAACTACGATTCCGAAAGAGCCAGGATTGAATAACATTGCGATGCTTGTTGCAGCAGAAGAAGGCAAACTACGTGGTATGTATGTAATGGGAGAAGAAATGGCATTGGTGGATTCGAACGCGAATCACGTACAACATATTTTAGCAAATCTTGATTTCCTTGTTGTACAAGATATGTTTTTATCCAAAACAGCTCGCTTTGCCGATGTCATTTTACCAGCAGCACCAAGCTTAGAAAAAGAAGGAACATTTACAAATACGGAGCGCCGCATTCAAAGGTTGTACGAAGTAATGCCACCCCTTGGTGATTCGAAGCCTGATTGGTGGATCTTACAAAAAGTAGCACGCGCTCTTGGTGGCGATTGGAATTATGAGAGTCCAAGTGAAATTATGGATGAAATTGCATCGCTTGCACCACTTTATTCACAAGCAACATATGATCGTCTAGAAGGATGGAATAGTTTATGTTGGGGAAGCCATGACGGTAAAGATACACCGCTGTTATATGTAGATGGCTTTAATTTTCCTGATAAAAAAGCTCGCTTATCACTAGATGAATGGGTGCCGCCAGTTGAAGCACCAGAAGACTATGATTTATTATTAAATAATGGTCGTGTATTAGAACATTTCCATGAAGGGAATATGACGAAAAAATCAGCTGGAATTCTATCAAAAATTTCTGAGGTGTTTGTAGAGATTTCGCCGGAACTTGCTCAAGAACGGAATGTAAAAGATGGCGGTCTTGTTGAGCTTACCTCACCATTTGGCAAAATTAAAGTGCAGGCACTTATTACAGATCGCGTTACTGGTAATGAGCTATATTTACCAATGCATGCAACAGTGAATGAAGAAGCAATTAATATTTTAACAGGTACGGCAACTGATATTTATACATGTACACCAGCTTATAAACAAACAAGGGTGAAAATGCGCGTACTACGTGAAAAAGGAAAGCGTCCACTCCCTGCTTCAAACCCAAGAAATAAAAAACGTCATCCACAAAATGGGGTTGAAATCCAGAAAAAATGGCAAAGAAAACAATACGTATCACTTGTGGATCAGAATTAGGGGGGCGAAGAACGTGGCAAAAGAAATTACTGTGATTCAAAAGAAAGTTATAACAGAGGAAGAAAAGAAACACCAGTTAACAGATGAGCTCTTAATACAATTAGAAGAAAATCGTGAGGCGGTTGAAGAAACGATACAGTTGCTAGCTAGTTTGCAGCAAGCTGGTATTTTAGATGCAGCAATTAGTTTGCTTGCTGCTAAAGAAGACGTTTCGAAAATTGCGATTGAACAATTAAATCGTGAACCAGTAAAAAACGTATTAAACAATATGATGGGAGCAGGGGAAGCATTATCTTCAGTAGACCCAGAATTGACAAAGCAAATAACTTCTAGTTTAGTTACAGGACTACAATTTGCAACAGATGAATTAAAAAAAGGAAAGAAAACAAAAGTAATGGACTTTTTTAAAGTGCTCAAGGATCCAGACATTAATAGAGCAATTACATTTGGATTTAGCTTTCTGAAGGCATTTGGGCAAGGATTAGATAAGAAATAGAGAAGAAAAGGAGTGATGGAAAAAAGCCATCACTCCTTTTTGAAACGAATAAGTGTGTTTGCGTTCGTTAGAATATATGATTAGTATAGAAAAGATGGACTTCTGATAAGAAATATGAAATCCATTTCAAACATCATTTTTAGAATTTGGAGGACTTTATGTTGCACCGAAAAAAGCTATCTATACTAGGGGTCATGAAACATTCCTTTCAAACGGTACAATTTGCTTTTTGGAATGTGTTGGCTTTTCAACTCATTTATAAATTATTAGCTGCGATTGTTTTTATACCGCTATTTGGTATGATTTTCAATAAATTATTATACTGGGGTGGTTATGCAAATGCTACAAATGATGAATTATTAGCATTTTTGAAAACACCATATGGAATATTAGCTGTTGCTATTTTATCAATATTGGCGCTGTTTCTTATCTTTACAGAGTTTGCAGTGCTTATTATTCTTTCTTATTTTGCACATAAACGTCAAAAGGTAAAATTGCGCCCAGTTTTATATAAGACGGTAACATATTTATCTTCTCTTTTCACGTATTGCTTACCAGGATTTATTTTGTATGCTGTTGTATTGTTACCTTTATTCGGATTCGGATATCAGTCTGCACTTATCCCAGACATTCAAATTCCGAACTTTATAACAGGGGAATTATTTAAAACGACGATGGGGCAAGTTGGGTACTACGCTTTCTTTGCTATCGTCGCTTATATGAATCTTCGCTGGATATTTGTGTTGCCTATTATGGTATTAGAAAAGAAGTCATTTCGAATTGCTGCACGCAAAAGTGCAAATTTAGTAAGAACAAATTTCTTGAAAGTATTGTTCTTTTTAATAGGCTTTTTAGTATCGATAGGAATTGTATTTTTGTTATTTGCGGGAATATACTTTTTATCGATATGGGGAATATATGAATTTACAAATCCAAAAGGGACATTTGCTTTATTAGCTGAATCAACTTTGTCAGTATTTTTAACGAGTACATTATATGTATTTAGTTTTATTATGACGCCATTTTATATTATGGCATTGACTAGATTTTATTTGCAGAAAGTTCCAGTAGAAGATGTTTTGTTAGAAGAAGGGTTAGATTATTCAAAAGCAAGAGCTGAGAAATGTTTTTTTAAAAAACATCGCTTTAAATTCATTGGTGTATATATTGCTGGTGTGTTTACATTAGGAATGGCCGTTGCTTTCATTGTCACTTTCATTTCTAATACGTATAGAGAACCAATTATTATGGCACATCGTGGTTATATTTCAAAAGGTGTAGAAAACACGAGAGAAGCTGTACAAGGTGCGATTGATGCAAAGGCAGATTATGCTGAAATTGATGTGTTACAAACAAAGGATGGTCAACTAGCGGTCATACACGATTTGAAATTAAAACGTCTTGCGAATGAGAATGTACAAGTTGCTGATTTGACAATGGATGAACTCCGTAAGCTAACCTTAAGACAAGATGGGTTTACAGGAAAAATTAGTACGTTAGATGAGATTATAAAGCTTGCAAAAAATAATATAAAGCTCAATATAGAAGTAAAGTTACATGGAAATGAAAAAGACTTTGTAAAAAAGGTACTACAGACAATCAAAGAGAATGAGTTTGAAAAACAATGTGTTATTCAAACGTTACATTATTCTCTTATTCAAGAGTTTAAGCGTGAAAATCCAAATATAAAAGTAGGATATATTTTATATGCAAGTAGAGCGAATTTAAAATATGTACAAGCTGATTTTTATGTCGCGGAAGAATATATGATAAATAAACAAATCGTAAAATCAGCAAGGAAATTAAATAAACCAATCTACGTTTGGACTGTAAATGATATGGAGAATTTAAAGAAATATTATAAGTTGAATGTAGATGGAATTATTACAGATTATCCTGTAGATGCAAAAGAAACGATTAAGATGTTGAAAGAACAAGAAGAAAATGAAAATGATATGATCGATAAAGTTATTGAAACAACGGAAGATTTATTTTCTAAGTTGTTTTGATCTATACAAGCTTCCAAACAAAATGGTAATTTCTTTTTGAATTACCATTTTTGTTTGGAAAGCAGTAATTCAGATTTATCATACATGTTTAAAAAACATTTACATTCATCATTATATAGTATTATAATGATGAACAAAAGTCTTTATATAGTGTTTGGAGCTTAATTTTGAGTCTTGCTATATAAGCAGGGAATGGAGGGAATATCAAATATATCTATTAATTAATATAATCAAATGTAAAGAGAGGGAAAAGAGATGGTTAAAATTAAAAATTTAAAAGTTTCATCCAAATTGTCATTTATTATTTTCATTTCTACTATTTCAATGATTATTATCGGAATCATTGGATATTCACAAATGGATAAAATGAGTAAACATATAGATGAAATTTACAATAATAGTATGTTGTCTGTACAAACAATGGATAATATTGAATCGAATTTTCATGCACAAGATGCTTACTTGTTAGAGTTTGTCATGACAAATGATGAGGAAAAACATAATAAACTAAATGAGAAATTACAGAAGAATATTCAAGATAATGAAAAGATGATGAAACTTTATGAACAGACGAAGAAGACATCTGATGAACAAAAGGTTTATGAAGCTTTTAAGTCAGACTTAACTGTATATGCTAAAAAAGTTAATGAAATCATTACATTAGGCTTAGAAAATAGAAATGAAGATGCACACGTAAAGCATACAGAGGAGCTTCTTCCTCTAAAAAAAAGCGTTACAGAAAATTTAAAGCATGTTGGACAAATTAACGAGAAGATGGCTCAACAAGCATATGAAGTCACGCAACAATCTGCAAAACATACGCTTACAACATTTATTTTAGTTATCTTGTCAACGATTATTGCGTTAGTGATCTTAGGCTATGTTGTTGCTCAAATGATTACAAGACCTATTCAAAGCTTGGAGATCGAAATAGGAAAGGCTGCAAAAGGAGATCTAACAGCTAGAGCAACATATAAATCTAAAGATGAGATTGGGCATATATCTGAGTCATTTAATGAAACAATGCGGAGTTTAAGTGAGATATTAGGAGTGGTGAAACAAACGGTATATCATGCAGGAAGTTCTACTGATTCTATGTTATTGGATATAAAAAACGTTTCAGAAACAGCAACTACAGTAAGAAATACAATGGAAAAAATCAATAAACATCTAGAATTACAGGATCATGGAATCCAAGAAAATGCAGCTGCGATGAATGATATGGCAATAGGTGTGCAGCAAGTATCGGAATCAGCAGCAACAGTTAGTGAACTTGCGGTAAAAATGAATGAGGATGCAAACGCAGGTAAAGAGATTGTAAACAAATCTATTGTACAAATGGAGGAAATTCATGATGTTGTAAAACGAAGTTTGCATGCTGTTCAAGGGTTGGAAGTGCGTACTCAAAATATTGACAAAGCAATAGAAGCTATTGCTTATATTGCTGAACAGACGAATTTATTAGCTTTAAATGCAAGTATTGAAGCGGCAAGAGCGGGAGAGCATGGTAGAGGCTTTGCAATTGTAGCTGATGAAGTACGCAAACTTGCTGAACAATCTAAAGATTCAACAATAGAGATTAATCGCTTACTGAAAGAAATTGAAATGGATGTAAAGAATTTTGCGAAAGAAATGCAAATAGGACAGCAAGAAACAGTAAAAGGTATGAGTGCAATTGAAACAACGAGTCAGACGTTCGATAATATTGTAACGCATATTAATGGAGTCGTAACTCAAATACAAGAAGTATCCTCTTCAACAGAAGAAATGTCTGCGGGTATTGAGGAAGTAAGCGTTTCTTTTTCAGATATTTCGTCTACTTCCCAAACAATTACACAAGAAAACATAAAAGTATTTGAAGTGACAAATAATCAGGCTAAATCGGCGTCAGAAGTAGAAGAAAAATCATTACAGACGATTAAAATAATGAATCAATTACAAAAACAAATTTCACAATTTAAAACAAAAGAAGAATAAGTTTTACGATTCAAAAACTTTTGGTGAGAAATTATAATGGTTTTTGATTGAAAAGAATATATTTCTAAAATATTGCAGTATTAAAAAAATGTATACGTATGCAGTTTTTATTGATTTCTCACATTGTTATATTATTGTCAAATAATAAAGGGTGAATCTCTGTATAATAAAAGTAGAATGATAGATAGTAGAACCCTCCCCTTTTATTTCTTATGGTATAAAGTTTTATATATTTACACTATTTCAAATATATAAACTTTTTTATTTTCTATATGTTAGCGTTTTCATCGATTTGAAATTATGCTAGAATAAGGACATAAGTTATTAATTATTTAAAAAAGAAAAAAGGATTTCTTTTTTCTGTTAATTATAAGGGGGCATTTCATTATGCGTATTGGGGTACCAACAGAAATTAAAAACAACGAAAACCGTGTAGCAATGACACCAGCTGGTGTTGTACACTTAGTTCGTAACAATCACGAGGTATTTATTCAAAAGGGTGCTGGTTTAGGATCTGGTTTTACAGATGCTGAATATGTTGAAGCAGGAGCGAAAATGGTTGAAACAGCTGAGGAAGCTTGGAATCAAGATATGGTTATGAAAGTTAAAGAACCGATTGAAAGCGAATATAAATATTTTAGAGAAGGTTTAATTTTATTCACATATTTACATTTAGCTCCAGAACCAGAATTGACAAAAGCTTTAATCGAAAAGAAAGTGGTTTCTATTGCTTACGAAACAGTACAATTAGAAAACCGCTCTTTACCATTACTTGCACCTATGAGTGAAGTAGCAGGTCGTATGGCTGCACAAATCGGTGCACAGTTCCTTGAGAAAAATAAAGGTGGCAAAGGTATTTTACTTGCAGGCGTTCCGGGAGTAAAACGTGGGAAAGTAACAATTATCGGTGGTGGACAAGCTGGTACAAATGCTGCTAAAATTGCAGTTGGACTAGGTGCGGATGTAACAATCATCGACTTAAGTGCAGAACGTCTTCGTCAGTTAGATGACATTTTCGGAAATCAAGTAAAAACTTTAATGTCTAATCCTTACAATATTGCACAAGCTGTAAAAGAATCTGATCTTGTAATCGGTGCAGTATTAATTCCAGGGGCAAAAGCGCCAAAACTTGTAACAGAAGAAATGATTCAATCAATGGAACCTGGCTCTGTTGTTGTGGATATCGCGATTGATCAAGGTGGTATTTTCGAAACAACGGATCGCATTACAACTCATGATAACCCAACTTATGAAAAACATGGTGTTGTGCATTATGCAGTTGCAAACATGCCAGGTGCGGTTCCACGTACATCAACTCTTGCATTAACAAACGTAACAGTACCATATGCGGTACAAATTGCGAACAAAGGTTATAAAGAAGCTTGCTTAGGTAACACTGCGTTATTAAAAGGTATTAATACATTAGATGGCTATGTAACATTTGAAGCAGTTGCAGAAGCTCACGGTGTAGCATACAAAGATGCAAAAGAGTTATTAGAAGCAGAAACAGTATCTTGTTAACAAAAGCATTATACAAAATAATAATCGAACAATATTTCATACAACATGATAAGAGCTAAGAGTGAAGACCTCTTAGCTCTTATTAGCAAAAGGGGGCATACATCGTGGCCAACCTATTTAAAAAGAAATCCGTTACGCAATTGTTAGGGGAAAGTAAAAGTAAAACTTTAACGAAAACACTAGGGGCATTTGACCTAACGATGCTAGGGATTGGTGCGATAATTGGTACAGGAGTACTTGTATTAACTGGATTAGTAGCAGCAAGAGATGCTGGTCCAGCCGTTATTTTTTCATTTATGATTGCGGCTGTTGTTTGTGGATTCGCAGCATTATGTTATGCAGAAGTTGCTTCGACTCTGCCTGTTTCAGGTAGTGTATACACATATTCGTATGCAACGATTGGTGAATTTATTGCCCATTTAATGGGATGGACATTGCTATCCGTATATGTAGTAACAACTGCTGCGGTAGCTGGTGGATGGACAGGTTACTTCCATAACTTAATAAGTGGATTTGGATTAGAAATTCCAAAGGAACTGTTAACGATTCCAGCGCAAGGCGGCATAGTGAATTTGCCAGCGGTGGTTATCACTTTAGTACTGACTTGGTTATTATCGCGTGGTACAAAGGAAAGTAAACGTGTAAATAACGCAATGGTGTTAATAAAAATTGGCATTGTTGTTCTATTTATTGCTGTTGGTGTATTTTACGTAAAACCAGAAAATTGGGTACCGTTTGCACCATATGGTTTAAGTGGAATCTTTGCTGGAGGAGCAGCAGTATTCTTTGCTTTCTTAGGATTTGATGCATTAGCAACTTCAGCAGAAGAAGTGAAAAATCCACAACGTGATCTTCCAATCGGTATTATTGCCTCACTAATCATTTGTACAATCATTTATGTTGCAGTTTGTCTTGTTATGACGGGCATGGTTTCTTATAAGGAATTAGATGTACCAGAAGCGATGGCTTATGTATTAGAAGTTGTAGGACAAGATAAAGTGGCAGGTGTAATCGCAGTTGGAGCTGTAATTGGGATTATGGCTGTAATTTTCGCTTATATTTATGCGACAACGCGCGTATTTTTTGCAATGAGCCGTGACGGTTTATTGCCAGAATCTTTTGCGAAAATTAACAAAAAGACAGAAGCACCAACATTTTCGACTTGGTTAACAGGAATTGGTAGTGCTTTAATTGCTGGATTTATTGATTTGAAAGAATTATCAAATTTAGCGAATATTGGAGCGTTATTAACATTTGCGATGGTAGGTGTATCGGTTATCATCCTTCGTAAAACACATCCGAAATTAGATCGTGGATTTAAGGTACCGCTTGTACCTCTTATACCGATCATTTCAATTGCATGTTGTTTATTCTTAATGGTGAACTTACCGTTAACAACGTGGATGTATTTCGGAGCATGGTTAGCAATTGGAGTTGGTGTATACTTTGTATATTCGAAAAAACATAGTCATTTAAAAGAAGATGGAAGTTCGCAAGATAGTTTAGAAAAAGCTAACTAAAGGGATATAAAACATGTAAGCCTTGTGCGTCTAGGGAGCGTGCAAGGCTTTTTTGTGCAAATGAAGAGGACCTATGTTATTTTGTCGAGTTGTTATGTCGGAATATAAAAAGGGATGGAAGAGAAATGCTAGAGGCGAAGGTTGTTGTTGGTGCCGAAGGGGATAATAATCCATGTTGGTTACATACAAATGAGGAAGAATTAAATTTATCGAGCGAAACGTTTTGATCATAGAAATCAGGTTAATAAGTTAGGGTTTGTTTCTTTAATTGTGGATACCGTGAAAATGAAAAGTAAGTAGGAAAGGGGTGTACAAAGTGTACAGCCTTTTTTGTATGAGAATGTGATGGATATGGGAAATAGGCGTATGTCTTGTTAAAATGTGAACGAAATGTTCGAAAAAATGTATCAGATTTCATTGACACATATGAATGGATGTTCATATAATAAAAGCATAAGATATATGAATGATTGTTCATATATTCAAGTGAAGAGGTGAGCTATAATGGCTGAAAATAAAGTAGAAACATGTCAGGATACATGTTCTCAAACAATTATCCATGAAGAAGTTGTAGATCAAGTAAAACAAACAATTCCAAATGATGAAAGTTTAAGTAAAGTAGCAGAATTATTTAAAGTGTTAGGTGATCGTACACGCACGCGAATTTTGCACGCGTTATTTGAAGCGGAGATGTGTGTGTGTGATTTAGCTTATTTACTCGGCATGACACAATCCTCTATTTCCCATCAACTTCGTGTATTGAAACAAGCAAAACTTGTGAAAAACCGTAAAGAAGGAAAGGTTGTCTATTATTCATTAGCTGACCATCATGTAATCGGTATTTTTGAACAAGCATTCGAACACGTAAATGAGGAAGATTAAAAAGAAAAAGCGCAAGGAGGGAGAAAAATGGCTGAGGCACTTGTGAAACGAAAACTTGTGTTGGAAGGATTGGATTGTGCGAATTGCGCTATGAAAATCGAAAAAGGCATTGGAAATTTAGAAGGCGTATCGTCTTGTTCTGTCAATTTTGCAACGAAGACAATGGTTTTAGAGACAGAGAAAAATAAAGAAGGCCATGTTGTTACGGAAGCAAAACAACTCGTTACGAAATTAGAACCGCACATTAAAGTACGGGAAGAACAAAACAAAAAAAGCGTAAAAGAAGTATTGGTATTAAATGGGTTAGATTGTGCAAATTGCGCATTAAAAATTGAAACGAATGTAAAAGAAATGCCTGGTATTTCAACAGCTACAGTTGATTTCGTATCGAAAAAATTAAAAATAGAAGTTACGAATAAAAAAGAACTAGAAACAGTAGTAGCGAATGTAGAACATGTTGTTCATAAGTTAGAGCCAGATGTAAAAGTTGTTCGTGAGGGGAAAAAAGAACATCATCATGATCATAGCCATGGAGAAGGAAATGTAAAGAAAATGATTGTACGCTTAGCGATAGGTGGGGGATTAACAGCAGCAGCGCTTGCAGGACTACCACAAGCAATGAGTATTTCTCTTTTCATCATCGCATATTTACTAATTGGTGGGGAAATCGTGTGGCGCGCGGTAAGAAATATAGCTCGCGGCCAAGTGTTTGATGAAAACTTTTTAATGGCTGTAGCAACGTTAGGTGCATTTGCGATTGGTGAATATCCTGAAGCAGTTGCAGTTATGCTTTTCTACCAAGTAGGTGAATTGTTCCAAAGTATTGCAGTAAATCGTTCCCGTAAATCAATTACTTCATTAATGGATATTCGTCCTGAATATGCAAACGTTAAAGTCGGAAATGAAACAAAACAAGTCTCACCAGAAGACGTACAAATTGGTGATTATATTATTGTGAAACCAGGTGAGAAAGTACCGTTAGATGGGAAAGTAATTGAAGGAACATCAATGGTAGATACTTCAGCATTAACGGGTGAATCTGTACCGCGAGAAGTAGAAGTTGGGAATGAAGTATTAAGCGGTTTCGTAAACCAAAATGGTGTATTAACCATTGAGGTAACGAAAGAGTTTGAGGAATCAACAGTATCTAAAATTTTAGATTTGGTACAAAATGCAAGTAGCCGTAAAGCACCAACAGAAAATTTCATTACAAAATTTGCTCGCTACTATACGCCTGTTGTCGTGATTACAGCAGCTGTATTGGCATTTATTCCACCTCTTATTTTAGAGGGAGCTACATTCTCAGAGTGGATTTATCGTGCGTTAGTATTTCTTGTTATTTCTTGTCCATGTGCATTAGTCGTATCCATTCCGCTCGGATTCTTCGGTGGCATTGGCGGCGCATCTAAAAGTGGTATTTTAGTGAAAGGAAGTAACTATTTAGAAGCATTAAATGATGTACAACATATTGTTTTTGACAAAACAGGAACATTGACAAAAGGTGTTTTTAAAGTAACAAAAATGGAGCCAGCTGGCACGACTACGAAAGAGGAACTTCTTGAATATGCAGCATTCGCAGAAGTATATTCAAATCATCCAATTGCGCAATCCATTCGAAATGCGTATAGAAAGTCAGTTGATGAAAAAAATATTGAGGATTATAACGAAATTTCTGGTCATGGTACAGTAGTAAAAGTAAATGGAAAAGAAATTTTTGCCGGTAACGCAAAATTAATGAAAAAAGAAAATATTGAATTCCAGCAGCCAGAAACGGTAGGGACACTTGTTCATGTTGCTGTTGACGGAAGATATGCTGGGTATATTGTAATTTCAGATGAAGTAAAAGAAGATTCAAAACAAGCGATTCAGAAATTAAAAGAGCTCGGTATTAAGAAAACAGTTATGCTAACAGGTGATGCCAAACGGATTGGAGAAGCTGTTGGAAAAGAGCTTGGATTAGATGAAGTACATGCGGAACTATTACCAGAGCAAAAAGTAGAAGAAATTGAAAAAATTGCTGTGGCAAAACAGTCGAAAGAAAAAGTTGCTTTCGTTGGTGATGGTATTAATGACACACCAGTATTAGCGAGAGCGGATGTTGGGATTGCGATGGGGGGTTTAGGATCTGATGCAGCGATTGAAGCGGCAGACATTGTCATTATGACAGATGAACCTTCTAAAATCGCAACGGCTATAAAAATTGCCAAACGTACGCGTAGCGTTGTGTGGCAAAATATTATTTTTGCGCTTGGTGTAAAAGGTCTTGTGTTACTACTCGGGGCATTTGGAATTGCAACCATGTGGGAAGCTGTCTTCTCTGATGTCGGTGTTACATTAATTGCTGTATTAAATGCAATGCGTGCGCTTAGAGTAAAAAATTTATAAAGTAAAAAGAGGAGTGAAGAAAACTCCTCTTTTTACTTTTGGATATTTTTTGTAATTTGTTCCCTTACAGTTTGAATATACTTCATTTTATGATTCCAACATTCTTGACTTAAATCGACAGGATATTCTTCAGGATTGAGTGTTCGCATATATTCTTCCCAAAATAATGTTAAGCTGTTTGCAGTATATTTTTGGATATCTAGTATGTTAGGTAATTCATATACTCTATTTCCATCTGTGAAAATATCGTGATGGAGTTCGCGTGCTTCAAAATTTGTTACAAATTTACTAATATACGTATGGACAGGGTGGAACATTTTCAAACGCTTTTCTTGCCCAGGTTCTTCGGATTCTAATGCGATATAGTCTCCTTCAGCGTGATTGTTCATGCGATTGATAATTCGATAAACTCGTTTGAGTCCTGGTGTTGTAATCTTTTCTGGATTGGAAGAAATTTTAATGGTATCGTTTAATAGCCCTTGTTTATCTTCGATCGCGACAAGTTTATAGACGGCTCCTAATGCAGGTTGTTCAAAAGAAGTAATAAGCTTTGTTCCAACCCCCCAGACGTCGATTTTGGCTCCCTGAGATTTTAAATGCATAATTGTATATTCATCTAAATCGCTAGAAGCAATAATTTTTGTGTTCGTAAATCCAGCTTCATCAAGCTGTTTACGAGCTTCTTTAGATAAGTATGCCATATCCCCGCTGTCAAGACGAATGCCATAGAAATCAATGCGATCTCCAAACTCTTTGGCAACTCGAATTGCATTTGGTACACCAGACTTTAATGTATCATATGTATCCACTAAAAAGACGCATTTTTTATGTGTTTCTGCATATTTTTTAAAGGCAACGTATTCATCCCGATAGGCTTGAACGAAGGAGTGGGCATGTGTACCTGCTACAGGAATTCCAAATCGTTTGCCAGCACGAACGTTACTTGTGGAAGAAAAGCCGCCAATAAAAGCTGCGCGTGTTCCCCAAAGAGCAGCATCAAATTCATGAGCGCGCCGTGTTCCGAATTCTAATAGTTCATCATTACCAGCAGCATGCTTCATACGAGCTGCTTTTGTTGCGATTAATGTTTGATAATTTACGATATTTAATAAAGCTGTTTCAATAATTTGTGCCTCGCCAAGTGGCGCATCAACGCGCAATAAAGGTTCGTTATTAAAAACAACTTCACCTTCTCGCATGCTGCGAATAGTCCCTGTAAACTTCATATTTTGTAAATAACGAAGAAATTCCTCTTCAAATTGTAATTCAGTTAAATATGCAATATCACTTTCAGTGAAACGGAAATTTTCTATATACTCTATAATTTTTTCAAGACCAGCGAAAACTGCATAGCCATTTTCAAATGGGAGCTTTCGAAAATATAAATCAAAAACAGAACGGCGATTGTGAATCCCGTCTTTCCAATATGTATAAACCATATTGATTTGATATAAATCAGTATGTAAGGCGTAACTATCGTCTTTATAATGATTCATTGCGAAAAACACCTCCGTAATTTGGTTATAGTATACCAATTTTTTTATTTTTGTACCAAAAAAAGGATTTTTATTTTAATTATATATTCGAAGAAAATATAAAAGGGAATATTAAATTTTTTTAAAAAATTTAAATTTATCAATTTATATTTCTCTTAATTTTATGTATTATTAAAGTAGTGAGGGTAAATGAGAATGGAGGAGGACAATGCAACAAACATTAGAGAAAATCGGCAAACAAGTTTTTTATAAACGACTGCAGCAAAAAATGACACAAGAAGAATTATGTCAGGGCATTTGTTCCGTCTCATATTTAAGTAAGATTGAAAATGGAAAAATCGAAGCATCGGAGGAAATCTTGCAGCTACTCTGCACAAGGTTAGAGATTGCCGTTTCAGATTTACGAGATGTAGAAGAAGAAGTGAAAGACAAATTGGATGAGTGGTTAAATGCATTAGTTCATTTAGATAAACCACAAGTTGAACGGATTTATAAAGAATTGCAAGAAGAAATGAATCAAGTTTTAGATTTTGAAATCATCAACTATTATAAATTACTTTATACACGTTATTTAATCATGAAACGAGATCTTCCAGCACTGGAAGAAGAGCTGGAGGAATTGAAGAAGGTGTATAAGAAGTATTCTCCGTTTCAGAAGTTGCTATATACGTATAGTAGGGCTTTAATGTACTTTATGAAGCATAGATATAAGGATTCACTTGAGTGTTTAGTTCAGACAGAGTTAATGGCAAAAGAACAAGGATATTATGAGACAGGTATTTATTATAACTTGGCACTTGTATATAGTTATTTAGAACTTGATTATATGGCTATATATTTTGCTAATATTGCATTAGAAGGATTTCGAAGCGAATACAAATTCCGAAACGTGATTAATTGTCAATTGATTATTGCTTTTAGTTACATTCGAAAAAAACAATATGATGAAGCTTTAGAAATGTATAATAATATTTCAAGAGAAGCAATTTCTTTTGCGGATAAAGACGTTATTACTTCAATAGTATTAAATAATCTGGGCTATTTATATTATCATAAAAAAGAGTATAAAAAAGCAAAAGAATATTATTTGCAGTGCTTACAGTATAAAAAAGAAAAAAAAGAAGAAGACCTTAATTATATTGATGCTGTATATGAAATTTCCTTACAATGTGTTCAATTACAAGAGTTTGAAGAGGCAAGAGAATGGATTGATAAAGGCATAATTGTCGCGAAAAAAGATGAAAGATACAAGGGAATGCTGTATTTATTATTAATACTTCAATATAAATACTTTGAAAAAAAAGAAGCGTACAAAAGATTTTTAGAAGCAGAGGCCATTCCTTTTTTTAAAGCAGAAGAAAATACGAAAGATTTAAAAAAGGTTTACTTAGAACTAGCTGAATGTTTCGAAGAATTATCAGAATTCCAAGAAAGTAGTCATTATTATAAATTAGCTGTGAAATTATTAGAAGAAGAAGGAGGAAAATAATATGAAAAAGGTGATTTTTGGTGGAATTGTATTGGCAGCATTGTTGATTGCGGTACTAGAACCTCAATATGGTTGGAGGCCAGATATGTCCATTGGAGAAGGAAATATAGTAGAAAAAGTAAATTTATAATACCATTGAGAAAGGCTCTTTTCAAACGAAAAAGGGCCTTTCTCAACATTTGTTCTCCAAAATTCTACAAAACTTGAGAAAGTAATTATTTGATTTTTTTGTATATTCATAGCGAAAACTTAATGATAATATAAAGCTACTCTTTTTAAAAATTTTTATTTAGGGGGAAGGTTGAATGAAAAAGAAGAGTTTAGCTTTTGTATTAGCAGCAGGGATGGCTGTGACGACATTTGGAGGGACGAGCTCTGCGTTTGCAGATTCAAAGAATGTGCTCTCTACGAAAAAGTACAATGAAGCCGTTAAATCGCCAGAGTTTGTAGCAGGTGATTTGACTGGAGCGACTGGAAAGAAAGCAGAATCTGTCGTGTTTGATTATTTAAATGCGGCCAAAGGGGACTATAAGTTAGGAAATAAAAATGCCGAAGATTCTTTTAAAATTAAAGAAGTGAAAAAGGATTCGGTAACAGATTCGACAGTCGTACGTATGCAACAAGTATTTGAAGGGACACCTGTATGGGGGTCTACTCAAGTGGCTCACGTAAGTAAAGATGGCTCATTGAAGGTGTTGTCTGGAACGGTTGTACCAGATTTAGATAAAAAAGAGAAATTAAGAAATACGAATAAGATTGAGGAGAAAAAAGCAATTGCCATTGCTGAACAAGACTTAGGGTTAAAACCAAAATATGAAGTAGAGCCCAAAGCTCATTTACATGTCTATCAAAATGGCGATGAAACAACGTATGCCTATGTTGTAAATTTAAATTTCTTAGATCCGCAACCAGGAAACTATTATTATTTTATTGAAGCAGAAAGCGGTAAAGTATTAAATAAATACAATACATTAGATCATGTAACTGAAGAAAGTAAAGTACCGGTTAATCAAGAGTTTACAAAACAAGAAAAAGGAGCTATCAAACCTGTAACGGGAACGAATGCAGTTGGGACAGGTACAGGTGTATTAGGAGATAAAAAATCAATAAATACGACATTATCTGGATCTACGTATTATTTACAAGATAATACGAGAGGGGCGCAAATTTTCACATATGATGCGAAAAATCGTTCTTCTTTACCAGGAACGTTATGGGCAGATGTTGATAATGCATTTCATGCAAAGTATGATGCAGCAGCAGTAGATGCTCATTATTATGCGGGCGTCACATATGATTACTATAAAAATACGTTTAATCGAAATTCTATTAACGATGCAGGAGCTGCGCTAAAATCAACAGTTCATTATGGAAGTAATTATAATAATGCTTTCTGGAATGGTTCGCAAATGGTATATGGAGATGGTGATGGAGTAACATTTACTTCGTTATCTGGTGGAATTGATGTAATTGGGCATGAATTGACACATGCTGTGACAGAATATAGTTCGAATTTAATCTATCAATATGAGTCGGGTGCATTAAACGAAGCGATTTCTGATATTTTTGGTACATTGGTAGAATACTATGATAATCGTAATCCAGATTGGGAAATTGGAGAAGATATTTATACACCTGGAAAAGCCGGAGATGCACTTCGCTCTATGAGTGATCCGACAAAGTATGGTGATCCAGATCATTATTCGAAACGCTACACTGGTTCTGGTGATAATGGTGGAGTTCATACAAACAGCGGAATTATTAACAAAGCGGCTTATTTATTAGCAAATGGTGGCACACATTATGGAGTGACAGTGAATGGTATTGGCAAGGATAAAGTAGGAGCAATTTACTATCGTGCAAATACGCAATATTTCACGCAATCGACTACATTTAGTCAAGCTCGTGCTGGTTTAGTACAAGCAGCAGCTGATTTATACGGTGCAAATTCTGCAGAGGTAACAGCGGTAAAACAATCATATGACGCAGTTGGAGTAAAATAAGAAAAAATAAAAAGGAGCGATATGCTCCTTTTTATTTTTTCTTCCATTTCCTCCATATATATATGATTCCGATGCAACTAGCAATTGTTATAATCCATTTTGCTTCATTCGTTCCATTCATAACATGATATGCAGAATATACTTCAATGAGCAATGCTGGTATTTTTCCGATTGTACTTGCAATGCTGAAGGATAATAATGATATTTTTCCTAATGCAGCAAATAATGTGATGATGCTTGATGGAATAAATGGAACGAGTCGAAATGATAAGACAAGAAAAAATGCTTCTTTCCCTTTTACGTAAAGGAGCCGCTTTATCTTTGGATAAGCATTTATTTTATCGTGTGTAAATTTTTGTAATCCTAAACGATAAAGATAAAATGAAACAATTGCACCTAAAGCTTCTCCTGTGATTGAAATCATTGTTCCATCTAGTAGACCGAATAATTGTATATTAATCGCTGTTAAAAATATGCTAGGGATGAGTCCAAGTAAGCTAATAACGATATTAAATAGAATACTAAGTGGAATGGCGATGGTATCATGCTCTTTTAATGTATCGTAAATAAGTTCGTCCATAGTGATAGATCCTTTATCTTTTTTAGCATTACACCATATTTCAGGAAGATAGGCAAGGGTGGATTTGTTGTAAAATACATAGTTTTTATTTTAAAAATTTGCAACATTATACCCCTTACGGGTATAATATATAAGGGGAGGGGGTATGTTGGTGGCCATTGCGTGAATCAAGAAAAGATGGTACCTAGAACAGATGAAGAAATTGAAAAAGTTGTAAATCGTTTAAAAAGAATTGAAGGCCAAGTGAGGGGCATTCAAAAGATGATGGAAGATAATCGCTATTGTATTGATGTATTCATTCAAATTTCTGCAGTGCAAAGCAACGTTAAATAAAGTTCGTTTTTCATTGTTAGAACGTTATGCAAATCGTTGTATAAAAAAGCTGTTCAAGAAGGAAATGGGGATGTATTTATAAAAGAGTTTTAATGAGAGTCAACAAACAGTTCTCGAAATAGAAAGGAGACGAACTGTATGGGGAAAACAAAACAAATAACAATTGGTATTGATGGAATGACATGTTCAGCTTGTTCCGCGCGGATTGAGAAAGTATTAAATAAGCTAGATGGTGTGGAAGCGAATGTGAATGTAGCAATGGAACAAGCGACGGTTCAATATGATGAAGAGGAACAAAATATAGAAGCAATTACAAATCGTATTAAGAAATTAGGATATGAAGTTCGAACGAAAAAAGTAAATTTTGATATTGAAGGTATGACATGTGCTGCATGTTCAAATCGAATTGAAAAAGTAATCGGCAAAATGGAAGGAATTGAAACAGTTACCGTTAATTTAGCTATGAACACTGCAACGATTGTCTATAAAGATGGTCTTCTTACAATAGAAGCGATTCTCGATAAAATAAAGAAATTAGGCTATAAAGGTAAACTGCAAGAAGACGTTGGATCGACGAAAAAAGAAGAGCAACTAAAAAAGAAAAGAAAACAACTGTTTCTTTCTATTTTATTGTCACTTCCCCTTCTTTATACGATGGTGGCACATTTGCCGTTTGAAACGGGAATACCAATGCCGCATTTTTTAATGAATCCATGGGTGCAATTATTATTTGCAACACCGGTACAATTTTATATTGGTGCACACTTTTATAGCGGTGCATATCGTGCATTGCGAAATAAAAGTGCAAATATGGATGTACTTGTTGTACTTGGTACATCGGCTGCATATTTTTATAGCTTATACGAAGGGATCAAAACAATACAGGAACCATCTTATTTACCTCAGCTTTACTTTGAAACAAGTGCGGTGCTAATTACACTAATACTTGTTGGTAAGTATTTCGAGGCGCTTGCAAAAGGAAGAACAACAGAGGCTATTTCAAAATTACTAAGTTTACAAGCGAAAGATGCCTTGGTTATTCGTGATGGAAATGAAATATTAATTCCTATAGAAAATGTTGTGATTGGCGATTCAATTATAGTGAAACCAGGTGAGAAAATACCTGTGGATGGTATTGTATTATCAGGTATATCCTCAGTTGATGAAGCGATGATTACAGGTGAATCTATCCCGGTTGAAAAACAAGTTGGTGATGCTGTAATAGGAGCGACAATCAATAAAAATGGTATTCTCACAATGCGTGCTGAAAAAATAGGGAAGGATACTGCCCTTGCAAGTATTATTAAAATCGTTGAAGAAGCTCAAGGGTCAAAAGCACCAATTCAGCGCATGGCAGATATCATTTCTGGCATTTTCGTTCCGATAGTAGTTGCGATTGCGATAGTTGCTTTTCTTGTTTGGTATTTTGCTATTGCTCCTAATG
This sequence comes from Bacillus cereus group sp. BfR-BA-01522, assembly GCF_022662635.1. Classification (NCBI taxonomy): domain Bacteria; kingdom Bacillati; phylum Bacillota; class Bacilli; order Caryophanales; family Bacillaceae; genus Bacillus; species Bacillus cereus group sp. BfR-BA-01522. The sequence continues at coordinate 72,983 of NZ_JAKUDY010000009.1, forward strand.
ATTTACCACAATCATTAGAAGTCGCCATAGCTGTATTAGTAATTGCTTGTCCTTGTGCACTTGGTCTTGCTACGCCAACATCAATTATGGTGGGAACTGGAAAAGGCGCAGAGGCAGGTATACTTTTTAAAGGCGGAGAATATTTAGAAGCGACACATAAAATTAATGCTGTGTTACTAGACAAAACTGGTACTGTTACAAAGGGAAAACCAGAAGTTACAGATGTATTAAGCTTGCAAGATAATATGCTCGCATTTGCCGCTTCAGCAGAAAATGTTTCAGAACACCCATTAGCGGCTGCAATTGTTGAGTACGGGAAACAACAAGGAATTACACTCTTACCTGTAGAGGATTTTCGGGCGGCACCTGGACACGGTATTGAAGCTAGGATTGAAGCACAGTCCATTGTGATTGGAACGCGAAAATTAATGAATGAGCATGGTGTGAATATAGGTCAGTTTGAAGAGCACATGGCCGCTCAGGAAGCTGATGGTAAAACTGTTATGCTTGTAGCGATTGAAAATCAATTCGCAGGAATGATTTCTGTAGCAGATACAATTAAAGAAAGTTCAAAAGAAGCGATTCATGAGATGAAATCTGCTGGAATCGATGTATACATGGTAACAGGTGACAATCAGCGAACAGCAGAAGCAATTGCAAAACAGGTAGGAATTGAACATGTGTATGCGGAAGTGTTACCCGAGAAAAAAGCACGTATTGTGGAGGAATTACAGCATAACGGGAAACAAGTGGCGATGGTTGGTGATGGGATGAATGATGCTCCAGCCTTAGCAAAAGCCGATATTGGGATGGCGATTGGAACAGGAACAGATGTAGCAATCGAAGCAGCAGATGTTACTCTTGTCGGTGGGAACTTAAAACATATCCCGCAAGCAATTGAGCTAAGTACAAAAACAATGAAAAATATTCGCCAAAATTTATTCTGGGCTCTGTTTTATAATGCAATTGGTATACCAATTGCGGCAAGCGGTCTGTTAGAGCCTTGGGTAGCTGGTGCGGCGATGGCATTTAGCTCTGTGTCTGTTGTAACAAATGCTCTTCGTTTGAAACGTGTTAAAATATAAATAGAATGGAAACTAAAGTTCTTATTTTTATAAATACAAGAGGATATAGAAGGAGGAAATAAAAATGACTGTAACATTAAATGTAAAAGGAATGACATGTAATCACTGTAAAGCAGCTGTAACAAATACCCTTCAAGAGATAAATGGTGTAAGTCGTGTAGTAGTTGAGTTACAGGCAGGTACAGTAGAAATTGCATATGATGAAACGAAAGTAAATGTTCAGCAGTTAAAAGATGCAATTGAAGAACAAGGTTATGATATTGTATAGATATTCATAAAAAAACGTGTGGATTTTATCATTCTACACGTTTTTTTTATGAATTGACTTTTCGTGCAGTTACAATAATAATCATGGAAGAGGTGATAGAATGAAACGATTTGGCAACATATTGTTAAGTAGTTTACTGGCAATGATTCTTATATTAAGTGGATGTGCTGGGAAAGAGCAAAAGAAAGTAGAACAAAAAGGAAACAACTCAGCATCCATCGAAAAAGTGAGTGACAATATTTTAGACGAAATGGAAGGACCACCGAAAAATGGTCATACGATAGAAAGACATGTCGGTAAAACAGAAGAACAATTACAGGAACGTTTGCGTACTGATAAAGTATCTGCAGCAAGTACATATTATGATAAAGAAACGGCTACAAAAGCTGTAAAAGATAGTATAAAGCAACATGAGCAGGAAATTGATAAGTGGTTAAAGAACTCTAAAGAAAATCGTCTTGTCTTACATACAAAACATTCATTCCCTGTTGGAAAAACGGTATTAAAAAAGAATATGAGTGTAAAGGATAAACTTATGAATACAGTTACAGTTCTCGCAAGAGATAAATCAGGATCATTAGGTTTTAAAATAGTTACTTCCTACCCATCAGATAAATAAAAAAGGAGGGGCAATATGTATTCAACACTTCAATATTTTTTTAAAGCATATTGCACATTGAGCGTGCATGAAGAAGAAATAGCAGAGGCAATGAAAGAGTTTTTGGAGCAAGAAGAACAAGAAAATATTCAAAATTTACAAGAGGAGCTATTACATATATGTGAGGATGAAGCGTGGGAAGAAGGGTGTGTATTAGCTGCCAAGTATGGAAATCGTATATGGTCTTTAGAAGAAACGAAAAATCATTTGGAGATCTTCATGCAATTGTTGCATACGAAAAAGGCGTGATGAATCACGCCTTTTTATATACACTTTTTGAAATTTGACCATTTGAAATGACTTGCCCATCTTTTGTTACTTTTTTGTATGTAACGGCAGTAATTTTATTTCCAGTATTGCTGATGACTTTGGAGGAAACTTCCACATTCTTACCAGTTGGCGTACCGAAAATACGAGTCGTAATCCGGTTACCATCAGAGAATGCTTGAATATAAATATAATGCCCAGTATTATTTTTAAATTTTAAGTCAGGGCCGTAATCAGCTACAGCCGCATCTTGTCCGAGTGGTAAATAGTGAACAGGCATAGAATGATTACTACGAGCAACAACTCCTAAATCTGCACGTAGTACAGCTCCATATAAAGTACTACTTACTTGACAAACACCGCCCCCGGCACTTTGAACTACCTTTCCTTGTAAATAGACAGCAGCTGACTTATAGCCGTGTGCAGCATCTGTAATTCCGACACGTCCATTGAAACTAAATGTTTCATCTGGTGCTACAATTGCTCCGCTTAATGTATTGGCAGATTTATTTACATTAAAGGACTGGCTTCCATTTCGTCCAGTCATAGGCGTGGAATATTCTGCAATCACTTGTTTGATCCCCATATTTTGTATATCTTCTGTAGAACGTTCAGGTTTGATAGAAGCAATAGGAAGTTTGATGTTTTGTGTATTTGCAGCAATGGCTTGTTTTGTTAAGATTGCTAATTGCTCTTTATCAATTTTTTCACCGTTCTGGCTTTCGCTAATATTTACAGTAGTTCCTGAAATGTTTAATTCAGCATTAACAGGATTCTTTAAAGTTTCATTATATTTATCCTCCATAAAGGCTTCATAAGCAGTAGAGTTTAACTGTGGCTTCAGCTTATACTCGCGTTTTAATTCACCATGTATCGCCTTTTTTCTCATGTTATAACGATCTATAATGTTTCCTTGCTGTTCTTTAAAAATATTCGCAACGATATCTTTTTCTTTATATTCTACACCGAGATCTTTCCATGTGTATGTTTGTGTATTGTTTTCAAATACATAGTTGAGTGATTTTTTATTTAATTCCTCTACTTTCTGTTGCACAATTTTTTGAATATCTTGCTTATTTTTTCCATCCAGAGGAATCCCTTCAAATGTAGTATGTGGTAATGCAGTAGTATCTAGTTCTTTATTTAGTTTTGATATGTACTGATAGCCGCTGATTCCACCTGCACAAAGTAAGATACCACCAGTAATAGCAGAACAAATAAGGAATTGGTGCAGTTTCATTTGTTTTCCCCCTTAGTAATGAATGGATAACATGATATGTATTCTGTTTTTTACATAAGAATGATGCAAATAGCATTATGTATGTACCAGTATACTATTATTCTTATGAAAGTGTAATCTTTATATAAATAATGTTACAATTATGTAATAATAACCTATTTTTGGGAATTATTATCTATTAAGAATGGGGAAGGATAATTATAATAAAAAGGCTGCATAGAAAAGTTCTAGCAGCCTTTTTATTATAATTTTTTATGTTCACTTTTATTCGTAACCTCTAGATGTTTTTGTAAAGTAACAGATATATTTTGAACGCTCTTTTCATCAGGGACATAGTAATAAATACCATCTATATATTTATCTGATCCTTTTACTTGAAGCTTGTCCATTTTTAAATCTGAGCCCATTGAATGCTTTGTAATTGTCATCATGTCATCAAAAGTTAAATTCGTTTTTAAATCGCGATCAACGGCATCTAATAAACTGCCAAGTTTGTTAATAGAATTGATAGATAATGCTTTTTGAGCAATTGCTTCTAAAACAAGCTGTTGACGCTGCCCGCGCATATAGTCACTATCAATATGTCGAGTTCTTGCTAAGGCAAGTGCTTCTTCACCATTTAAATGCTGACGCCCTTTTTTGAGGTGGATTGCTTCTGCTTCATCTTTACTGTTTTGTTCTGTAAATTCTACTGGGACGTCCACAGTAATACCACCAAGTGAATCGACAATTTTGATAAAAGATGTAAAGTTAAATTTAACATAGTAATCAACCGGAACATTTAAAAAACGTTCGACAGTATCAATGGTACTATCAACACCACCAAATACATGGGCGTGTGTAATTTTATCTTTTTTATGGCGTGATTTAATATATACACGGGAATCCCGAGGGATACTAACAAGCTTGACTGACTTGTCATTTTTATTAATTGTAGCAAGTAGTAGCGCATCTGTACGTGTCGCTTTACCGTAATTTTTCTCGCGAATATCGCTCTCATCTACTCCCATAATAAGAACAGAAATATTATCTGTCATAGGTTTTACGGCTTTTTCTCGCTTATTTGATTTATCGCCTCGGTTTAATTCCAAGTAAGCATTATTCACAATAGATTTTGCTTTACTATATAGATGGAAGAAGTAGCTTCCACTTCCAAGCGTAACGATGAGTAATGGAATCACAATGAACCAAAGTAGACGTCTTTTTTTAGCGTGCTGCTTTGAGGTTCTACTATTTTTCTCTAAATCAAATTTCATTTGTTGCTCTCCTTTAAATTAATCAATATATTCTTCAGTAGCGTATATAGATAAGACACATAAAAAATATTGTACGCTAAATAGAGGAGATTGTACATGTATAAAAAATAGATATCGCGATTATTTATGAGGTATCTATTTACGTTTGTATTATTGTGTGCAAAAAATGAGGAATACATTATTGTAACAAGAAAGAATCTGTAATCATAAATAGTGGGATTATTGCCATATCGATATAACTTCGTTAAGTTTCTACAATGGATTTCCAGAAGAACGTGTGAAAAATGGACATGTCTAGGGTTCACTACGGTGCAATTATTTGTTCTAAATTCGGGATATCTAAGTAGTTTTATACAAAAATTTTAGGATTTTAAATAATAAATGAATTATACAGAGAAGATAGGAATTCTTATAAATTCGATTTATGTGTAGGAAATGAATAGCAAATTAAATGATTTTTTTTAAATCCACCAAAGCGTCCAAGCTTCCCAGAGATAACAGGTCTTAAACCTTTAATATTTGCTGTTAAAGGATATATAAGCAGCGGTTGCACATTTAAAACGATATGGAGTAGAGACAGAGCCGATATGTGTCGATGAAATAGCAGGGAAAAAATTTTTGTTTTTCCAAAATCCAGATTTACTTCCATTAGAATGATATGAGGAATGAAAATTGGGGAATTTTATCTAGATTTGCTTTTCAATAAATGAAGAAACTAAAGGAAAACTTCTTTTAAAAAGGAGGTGTAACTTTAGCGAGAAAGCTAAAGGATTTTGGTGGGAATTTTAAAATTACTTATGGTTGCTATTTTAATTGCTTTAACAGCCTTTTTTGTTGCCGTTGAATTTGCTATTATAAAGGTGAGAAGTAGTCGTATCGATCAACTTGTAATCGAAAAAAGACGAGGGGCATTAGCGGCGAAGAAAGTCACTTCGAATTTAGATGAATACTTATCCGCTTGTCAGCTTGGAATTACAATTACAGCTTTAGGATTAGGGTGGTTAGGTGAACCGACAGTTAAACATATGATAGAGCCATTATTTTTGAGAATGAATATTTCATCAGTAGCTGCAAGTACAGTATCATTTATTATTGCATTTGCAGTCATCACATTTCTGCACGTCGTTGCTGGAGAGCTGGCTCCAAAAACGTTTGCGATTCAAAAAGCAGAAAAAGTTAGCTTGTTACTGTCACAGCCTCTTATTTATTTCTATCGGATTATGTACCCCTTTATTTGGGCTTTAAATGGGTCTTCACGCTTTGTGACAGGAATATTTGGACTTCAACCTGCTTCTGAACATGATGTGGTACATTCAGAGGAAGAATTGCGTCTCATTTTATCGGAAAGTTATGAGCGAGGGGAGATTAATCAAGCAGAATTTAAGTATGTAAATAACATTTTTGAATTTGACAATCGATTAGCGAAAGAGATTATGGTTCCCCGTACGGAAATTGTAGGATTATATGAAGATGAACCATTTGAGACGCATATTCAAATTATTAGACAGGAAAAATATACAAGATATCCCGTATTTGGAGAAGATAAAGATGAAATTATTGGGATGGTGAATGTAAAAGATTTATTCATTCGCTATATGGATGGAGGACGAGAGGAAGAATGTTCTATTACGCCGTATACAAGACCTGTCATTGAAGTGTTAGAAAACATTCCGATTCACGATTTGTTGTTACAGATGCAAAAGCGAAGAATTCCAATGGCTGTTTTATATGATGAGTATGGCGGGACGGCTGGTATTGTAACTCTTGAAGACATTCTAGAGGAAATTGTTGGGGAAATTCGAGATGAGTATGATGAGGATGAATATCCACCAATAGAGCACATAAGTGAAACATGGAAAATTGTAGATGGAAAAGTACGTATTAGCGAAGTAAATGATTTATTTGGACTACAGCTATTAGCGAATGATGTCGATACAATCGGTGGCTGGATTATGATGCAGAAACAAACGATTACAGAAGGGGATTATATTGAAACAAATGGATTAGTATTCAAAGTCCTGGAAAAAGACATGCATCAAATAAAACGAGTAGAAATTATGAGAAAAGAAGAAAAAGGGGCGTTTAAGGAGAGGAAGGATTAGATAAAGTGAAACTTTAATCAGTGGGGGCTTCATCCCCTACTGATTATGAGCCCTCACCAATCGGGCTGCCCTAAAATAGCGGGATAAAAAACATAATGTTTGCGCTTTCAAAGAAGGTGCTATATAGTGGATGGAGATGGAAATGTTTCTATGAAAATGATGTTTTCATAGAAACAATGCTAAAACTTTAAAGATATACAACGAAAAGCATAGGTGATAAATATGATAGCGACAAAAGACATACGGATAGAAAAAGATTTCTTAGGTGAGAAAGAAGTACCAAATGAAGCTTATTATGGAGTCCAAACTTTACGTGCTGTGGAAAACTTTCCAATTACAGGATATCGTATACATGATTCACTCATCACTGCAATGGCGATTGTAAAGAAAGCGGCAGCGCTTGCCAATGTGGAAACAGGTTATTTACCAGAGAACATTGGTAAGGAAATTGCAGCAGCAGCTCAGGAAATTATGGATGGTAAACTTCATGATCAATTTATTGTCGATCCTATTCAAGGTGGGGCTGGAACTTCCATTAACATGAATGCGAATGAAGTAATTGCAAATCGTGCATTAGAACGGATGGGATATGAAAAAGGGGATTATGCAAAAATTAGTCCGAATACACATGTCAATATGGCACAATCCACAAATGATGCATTTCCAACAGGAATTCATATTGCAACTTTAATGATGTTAGAGGAGCTTCTTATTACGATGGAAGAGCTTCATCGTGCATTTATAAAGAAAGCGAAAGAATTTGATCATGTCATTAAAATGGGACGTACGCACTTACAAGATGCTGTTCCTATTCGACTTGGACAAGAATTTAGCGCATATAGTCGTGTATTAGAACGTGATATAAAAAGAATTAAACAATCTCGTCAGCATTTATATGAAGTTAATATGGGCGCAACAGCTGTTGGCACAGGATTAAATGCAAATCCAATGTATATTGAACAAGTTGTAAAGCATTTACGAGAATTAAGTGGTTTTCCACTTGTAGGAGCGGAGCATTTAGTAGATGCAACGCAAAATACGGATGCATATACAGAAGTATCCGCAGCGCTTAAAGTATGTATGATGAATATGTCTAAGATTGCAAATGACTTACGTATTATGGCTTCTGGTCCAAGAGTTGGATTAGCAGAGATTCAATTGCCAGCTCGTCAGCCAGGTTCATCTATTATGCCTGGGAAAGTTAATCCGGTTATGGCTGAAGTGATTAATCAAGTTGCCTTCCAAGTGATTGGGAACGACCATACGATTTGTTTAGCATCTGAAGCAGGGCAATTAGAATTAAATGTAATGGAGCCAGTTCTCGTATTTAATTTAATCCAATCTATTAGTATTATGAATAATGCATTTCGTGTATTCCGTGAATATTGCATTGAAGGTATTACGGCGAATGAAGAACTATTGAAAGAATATGTGGAACGAAGTGTTGGGATTATTACAGCAGTCAATCCTCATATTGGATATGAAGCTGCTTCTCGCATTGCTCGTGAAGCAATCGCAACAGGAAAATCAGTTCGAGAACTTTGCCTAGAACATGGTGTTTTAACAGAAGAAGAACTGGATATTATTTTGGATCCATATGAAATGACACATCCTGAAATAGCCGGAGCATCATTACTTAAAAATAAAAAATCTTGATACGTTCGTATCAAGATTTTTTATTTAGCAAAAGATAATATAACAACGAGACATAAAAGGCTGATGAACGAGTCATCAGCCTTTTATGTTAAAAAATATGGAATATGGAGTTAAGTTGAAGTAAGCTAATGATAGCTAAGAAGATTAAGCTATATTTCATTGCTACTTTAAATAGTGCAGACTCTTTACCAACTAATCCAACTGCTGCACAAGCAACTGCTACAGATTGTGGCGAAACCATTTTTGCCATTGTTCCACCGACTACATTTAACGCAACAAGTGTAGATGGTACAATATCCAACTGAGCTGCAGTTACTGCTTGAAGTGGTGCGAATAATGAACCACTTGACACAACTGAACCTGTAATGAATACGCCAATCCATCCTAAGATTGGAGAAAGAATTGGGAATACATTTCCAGTAGAAGAGAATGCTAATCCAAGTGTAGATGACATCCCAGAGTAATTCTCAACATAAGCTAAAGCGATAACGCTACAAATTGTATAAACTGGAGCTTTTAATTCTTTAAGTGTTTCAATTATAAGTTCTTTAATCATTTTGCCATTTACACGATATAGGATAAGTGAAACAATAATCGCTAATACAATGGCAGTAGTTGTAGATGAGAATACATCTAGTTTAAAAATACCTGCAAAAGGTGTATCTGCTTTTGTGATCGGTGCAGTTTTTATAACTTGATTATGAAGACCAGGGAATTGAATATTGAATACTAAGCTCTCAAGTGCACCTTTTGGAGCGAATAAAGCTTTAATTGGTTTTAAATTAAAAATTGTTACAAATGCAGTTAAGAATACAAATGGAGACCAAGCATATAAAATTTGATTGAATGTATGAGATTGTTTCTCTTCTTGTTTTTCTTCTTTAGCAGAAGATTTTGGCTGCCAAACTCGTAAAAATAATGTAAGAGCAACCATACTTACAACTGCTGCGAAAATATCAGTAAGTTCAGCGCCTAAGAAATATGTTACAGTAAATTGAGTAATGGCAAATGAAACACCGCTAACAAGAATACCTTGCCATGTTTCTTTAATGCCCTTAAAACCATCAACCATTGCAACAAGTAAGAACGGTAAAATAATACTAATAAATGGTAGAATCGTAACAGTGTGACGACCGACAGTTAATGCATCAAGTTGAGTTAATTGTGCTGGTACTGTAACTGGAATACCCATTGCTCCCATTGCGCCACCAGCGATGTTAGCTACTAAACAAATACCTGCTGCTTTTAATGGATTGAAGCCCATACCAACAAGTAATGCAGCTGTAATAGCAACCGGAACTCCAAATCCAGCTGCACCTTCTAAGAAAGCACCGAAAGAATAAGCGATTAATAATACCTGTAAGCGTTGATCACTTGTGATACTTGAAATACTATCACGAATAACATTAAATTGTTCAGTTTTTACAGTTATTTTGTAAAGGAAAATTGCTGCGATAACAATTGTACAAATTGGATAAAATCCAGATAAAATACCGAATCCTGCTGATGCCACAGCTGCAGTTGTGGGCATTTTATACACAAAGATGGCAATAATAACAGCAACAATTACACTGTAAAGACCAGAGATATAACCTTTCATTTTGAATCCCGTTAAACAAATGATGAAACAAAAAATTGGTAAAGCTGCTATTAGTGCAGAAAGCCAAATGTTGTTTAGTGGATCATAAATTTGTGTCCAAGTATTCATGAGAATAACAACTCCTATCTATATTATGTGAAGTTATTCACATTATTTGTGAAATAATTCACAATCAAATTACATTGTTAAGTATAATCCTGTTCAACACTATTGTCAACGTGAAAAAGTATAATTATTCCACAATAGTGTTATTTATGAACAAAACCTTACATTTTGTTCATAAATCTGACAAAATGAGTGCTCATATATTTTGAGCACTCTATCAATATTTTATTCATAAATAATAGAAAAGAAAAATAGACAGTTTAAAATGATCACCTTTCCATATATTCCTTCATCTTTTCGTATGTCATAGGTCCAACATGTTTAAAATGAATGATACCTTTTTGGCTAGAATAAAGGAGGGTGGAATACTAGCAATTTGATAAGTTGTATTCGCTTGTCCTTTTGTATCAAGTCAAACAGGAAAAGTAAATCATTCTCTTAAAGAAATTGTTTTACATAGTTAGGGGCTTTTTCAAAAGGATTTGCGTTTACAGCAACTATTTCAATTTCATCTATTTTTGAGTATTAGTAGAATTTTCCTATATTAGGTGTTTTGATTTTACATGGCCCACACAGCTTGCTCCAAAATTCAAGATCACTTTTTTCCTTTATAGTCGGACAAGGATATTTCATCCCCATCTACTGTTTGTAAATGAGAATTTTGTTCCATTGGTATAAGATTATGGATAATCGTCCAAACAAGTGCAATACTAAGTACAGCGACAATCATTCATTTTTTATTAGAAATCAGCTCTTTTACCAAAAATTCACTCTTTCTATCGTAACAAACTGATTACTAAGGGGCAAATAACTTTACAAGGATATATCATTTGAGAACAGTATTTTACAATACCATTACAGAAGGAAGTAGAGAGAGAAAATATAATAAAAACGTTGATAAATCAACGTTTAGAAGCAATGTATTCAGCTTTAAATATTTTGCATTTTTTCTATATCATATAGTATAATATTCAAAATCAGCGAGTTTTTTGTATTTTGTGTTGATTAAAAAGGAGGAAAATAATTTTACCGTTTAGGTTGATAAAGTTGTGTCGTAACAGGAAATATAAAAACAAGTATATAAATAAATAAAGAGAAAATAAAATGAAAAAATGAGGGGAACTTTATGAATCAAAATCAATTTGATTGTCGTATTTTAGAAGAAGATGTTCAAATGTTACGAGCTTTAGCTCATCCATTACGTTTGCGCTTAGTAATGGAACTTATGCAACGTGGAACGTGCAATGTAACACAATTGCAGGAAGTATTAGAAATTCCGCAATCAACTGTTTCACAACATTTAACGAAACTAAAACAAAACAAGGTTGTTCGTTTTGAAAGACGAGGTTTAGAAGTATATTACCAAGTGCATAATGATAAAGTAAGCAAAGTGGTAAAGACATTATTTTCATAAAATTTCAATATTTAGGAAAGACGTATAGAAATATACGTCTTTTTTTATGGAATACATTCAAAAAAATATGGAAAGATAGAGAGGAGTGTATTTTGTAAAAGGAGGAATACATAATGGATGTAAAACGGGTAAAACAAATTTTATCGTCCTCGAGCCAAATAGATGTTACCTATCAAGGTGTACCAGTTTGGATTGAGAGTTGTGATGAAGGACGTGGAATTGCACAAGTTCATGATATAACGGCACCACATGAAACAGTAGAGGTTGATATTACAGCGTTAGAAGAAAAATAAAAAAGCATGATGTTGCAAACGCACGTCTTTTTTTAGCGATGTAAGGATTCATAATATATAGGCAGAAACAGATTCGTTCTTGGAGTAAAAAAGACTCTCAAGTTTGAGAGTCTTTTTTACTATTCCATCATATGTGCAATTTTTTTCGAGAACATGAGAAGTATTAAGCCAAGTACAATTACGATCATACCAATACTTGCGAATACTTCTAAGTATCCTAGAGATTGCGTGAATGCTGCTAATGCCCCAGCAATATAGTTTGCAATACCAGTACCTGCTAACCATACACCCATTAATAGGGAAGCTAATTTCACAGGTGCAATCGCACTTACCATTGATAATCCAATAGGTGATAAGAATAGTTCACCTAGCGTATGGAACATATATGTGATAACAATAAATAGTAAATTAGCCTTTACAGTAATATGAGCTTCGTCACTGCCTGTTTTTAAAACTGCCAATGTGAGTACAAGATAGCCAATTCCTAATAAAATCATTCCAAGAGCCATTTTTGTTGGGACTTTTAAATCACCACGTTTAGATTTAGATAACTTAACCCATAAGGCTGATACAAATGGTGCTAATAGTACGATAAATGCTGGGTTAACAGATTGGAACCAAGATGTTGGAACTTCCCAACCAAAAATAGTACGATCAACAAATTTATTTGTATAAAGAGTAAAAGAACTACCAGCTTGTTCAAAACCTGCCCAGAAGAATACAACGAAGCAAGTTAAAATAACAATTGCCCAAGTGCGCTTTTTCTCTTGTTTCGTTAAAGGTTTTTTCTCAATTGCTTTCGTATCTTTATTTTTTGCTGTTTTTCCAACGACAGTTGTTCCAGCGTTACCGAGGTAACGTGGAGCTAGTAAGTTAAAGACAACTTGGCCAATAATCATACCGATACAAGCTGCAAGGAACCCGTATTTGTAACCCATTACCATAACGCCATCAACATTTGTCTTGAAGAAATCTTCAGCTAAGTATCCGCAAATAAGCGGTGCGAAAAAAGCACCTACGTTGATACCCATGTAGAAGATAGTAAAGGCGCTGTCACGACGTGAATCGTTTTCGCCGTATAGTTCACCTAATAATGTAGAAATATTTGGCTTGAAAAATCCGTTACCAATAATTAATAATATTAGTCCTAAAAAGAGTCCGGTTTTTGTATTCATGGAAAATAATACAAAGTTACCAAGTGCCATAATAATACCACCAACGGTAATGGCATGACGTCTTGTAATAAAGTGGTCTGTTAACCATCCACCGGCAATTGGTGTAAAATATACGAATGCGGTAAAAATTCCGTATAATTGCACTGCGAAACCTTTATCAAGCCCTAGACCACCGCTAATGGCAGCTGTTGTTAAGTAAAGAACTAAAAGTCCACGCATGCCATAATAACTAAATCTTTCCCAAGCTTCTGTAAAGAACAATAAATATAATCCTGGTGGGTGTTTCTTTGGTGTTTGCTGTTCTTTAGCTTTTTCTAATTTTAAAGCTGCATCCATTTTGTTGTCCCCCTAATCTTACATAACGGATATTTATGTAATCATTTTAATTTAAAAAATATTTAGAAGTCAATAGAATTATATGGGAATAGAAAGAAAATTTTTGAAATAACTCATTTAACTTCATCCACTAGCATATTTTCTCCTTAAATTTGCTTAATAAGCGTTTTCAAATGTAACATTTAAATTCTCAAAGAAAATAAAATAATGATAAGTCGGAAAATTTAGAGTAATCAATTTTTCTGATATAAAGAAATTGCATTCTACTTATTTTTACAATATAACATATGAAGTATAAAAATACAAAAAAATAATGTGACATTTCCGGGAATTCAAAATAAAAACAATTTCCGAGGAGAGGTTGTTTCTATTTTGAATTCCTATATAGGTCGCGCATTCTTTTTGAAATAACTCTGTACGTAACTGAGTATCACCACATTCTAAATCAAGAATTATTTTTTCTTTTACATCACAGATAAGTTGTAACAAGGCAGGGTTTTCAATCATATCATTTGAGTTATCTTGTCGATATTTCCGCTTCATATATTGTTTGAAAAAGAGTCTTCATTATACGCTTCAGATTCTATAAATGCCATGTTCTCATTCCCTTTACATATTTTGTTTCTTCTATCAAACTTTAAAAGCAAGTGATAGATTTCTTTGGTTGCATCATATATAATTACATTATGTAAGCGTTTTCTTTATGTTATTTTTCTATAATAAGATTAAAAAACGTGTTAAGCTAATAGAGGGAGTATTGGCATTATTGAGATAATAATCCGCTTACATGAATGATGGGAGGCTTCACAATGTCTAGTAAAACACTTGCAAAATTTTTAGAAGAAAATTTAGAAGATTTGAAAGCAAAGGGACTTTATAACGTAATTGATCCGCTAGAAAGTCCAAATGGACCAATGATTACAATTGGCGGGAAAGAATATATTAACTTATCTTCAAATAACTATCTTGGCTTAGCAACAGATAATCGTCTGCAAGAAGCGGCAATTGGTGCAATCCATAAGTATGGTGTTGGTGCGGGGGCAGTTCGCACGATTAACGGTACACTTGACTTGCATATCAAATTAGAAGAAACAATTGCAAAGTTTAAACATACAGAAGCAGCGATTGCATATCAATCAGGATTTAACTGTAACATGGCAGCAATTTCAGCTGTAATGGATAAACATGATGCTATTCTTTCTGATGAGTTAAACCATGCATCTATTATTGATGGATCTCGTTTATCAAAAGCAAAAATAATCGTTTATAAACATTCTGATATGGAAGATTTACGCAAAAAAGCAATCGAAGCCAAAGAATCAGGGCTTTACAACAAATTAATGGTTATTACAGATGGTGTTTTCTCAATGGATGGTGATATTGCAAAATTACCAGAAATCGTTAAAATCGCTGAAGAATTAGATTTAATGACATATGTAGATGATGCACATGGTTCAGGAGTGCTCGGAAAAGGTGCAGGTACTGTTAAGCATTTCGGTCTTTCAGATAAAGTAGATTTCCAAATTGGTACACTATCAAAAGCAATTGGGGTAATTGGTGGATATGTAGCAGGGAAGCAAAACTTAATCGATTGGTTAAAAGTGCGTTCACGCCCATTCTTATTTTCTACAGCTTTAACACCAGCTGATGCGGCGGCTTGCAAGAAATCTATCGAGATTTTAATGGAAAGTACGGAGCTGCATGATCGTTTATGGGAAAATGGTCGCTATTTAAAACAAGGGTTAAAAGATCTTGGCTTTAATATTGGGGACAGTGAAACGCCAATTACACCATGTATTATTGGTGATGAAGTGTTAACGCAAGAGTTCAGTAAACGTTTAAATGAAGAAGGTGTATATGCAAAATCTATCGTGTTCCCAACTGTACCAAGAGGAACAGGGCGTGTTCGTAATATGCCAACAGCAGCTCATACGAAAGAAATGCTTGATGAAGCAATTCGTACGTATGAAAAAGTAGGAAAAGAAATGGGGATTATTTAACACTTTTACATCTTTTGAAAGCTTGCAAATGAGGAGTGGGGAAAATGAAAAAAATTTTAGTAACCGGTTCTTTAGGGCAAATTGGTTCTGAACTTGTCATGAAACTTCGTGATGTATACGGCACATCAAACGTTATTGCAACTGATATTCGTGAAAAAGACAGTGAAGTAGTCAAATCTGGTCCGTTTGAAAAATTAGATGTAACAGATGGTCAGAAACTCCATGATATTGCAAAACGTAATGGAGTAGATACAATTATTCATTTAGCAGCTTTACTTTCAGCAACTGCAGAAAAGAATCCGCTGTTTGCTTGGAATTTAAATATGGGCGGACTTGTCAATGCACTAGAAGCAGCACGGGAACTAGATTGTCAGTTTTTTACACCAAGTTCTATTGGTGCATTTGGTCCAACAACGCCAAAAGATGCTACACCGCAAGACACCATCCAGCGTCCGACTACAATGTATGGGGTAAACAAAGTAGCAGGAGAATTATTGTGCGATTACTATTATCATAAATTTGGTGTTGATACGCGCGGGGTACGTTTCCCAGGTTTAATCTCTTATGTAGCTCCTCCAGGAGGCGGTACAACTGATTATGCGGTGGAAATTTATTATGATGCAATTAAAAAAGGTGCATACACCTCCTACATCGCAGAAGAAACATACATGGATATGATGTATATGCCCGATGCTTTGCAAGCAATTATTTCATTAATGGAAGCTGATCCAAGTAAACTCGTACATCGCAATGCTTTCAATATTACAGCAATGAGCTTCGAGCCAGAACAGATTGCTGCAGCAATTCGCAAACACATTCCAACATTTACAATGGATTATGCAGTAGATCCAGCTCGCCAAGCAATTGCTAATAGTTGGCCAAACTCAATTGATGCAACGGCAGCAAAAGAAGAGTGGGGTTTTAAAGCGGAGTATGACTTAGATAAAATGACAGCAGATATGCTAGCAAAATTAAAAAAAAAGTTAACAGATGAGTTAGTACTGAGTTAATGAAGAGAGCCGATTCGAATGGATTGGCTCTTTTTTGTCATCATACCTAAATGTAGTTTAGGAAAGAAATAACGTTTCTCGTTATATGGACTTTACCGTATTCTTATCTAGACTGCTTTGTTTGGTGCTAGCTTCAGGGGATTGCTCGTTCGATAAATCACAACTAAAAACAGGGGCCCTGTTCGGCCCCTGTTTGCTATTCAATCGTCTTCAGTAGTAATTTCTTCAATAAGGGTTTGATTTTTAATCGTAAATCTTCAGCATCATTGGCGATTAAGAAATGATGATTATAGATGTTTTTCATCAATTGATAAGTTGCTTCTTTTGCTTCGCCTTCTTCGATGAAGATACCAATGACTTCCATTCCGTTTTTGCGAGCAAGTTTAACAGCTTCGTGCGTATCTAAAATACCATCTTGTTGATAATCTAGTGCAGAAGGTTCACCGTCTGTAAAAACGAGTAAGAATTTATGTTTTTCTGTTCTTTTCGCGAGCTTTTCAGAAACGATGCGAATAATGTAACCGTCGCGATTGTCTTCTTCTTCACGTAGTTGCATAATTTCAGGTCCAACATTTGGAAGTGTTGAGTTTTTGTATGTTACAACTTCATGAATGACATTCGGTTTGTTTTCTGGGGTAGCGCTTGAAGCATCTTCCCAAAAGCCGCTGATGGCGTGTGGGATTTTTAATGATTTTAATGCTTCATGGAATAACACAACACTTTTCTTTGTTTCTTGCATTTTATTATACATAGAACCAGAGCAATCAACGAGCAGTTGAAAGGCTACATCAAGTTCTTGAGATTCTTGTCCTTTTTTATAAAACATTCGCGGCTGTTTTTCGGTATAAATACGTAAAAACTTTTTATGAAGTCTTCCATAATATTTATCACTATTTGCATTTGTTTTATTTTCAATCGTTTTCTCAATAATTTTCTTTAATTCTTTCACATCTTTATTGATAATCGACTTGATGGCCTGATAGTCTTTCTTTTCATCATGGTTTGGCTTGCGGGATTCTTTAAATGTATGAGAAGCACCGACGTTATATTTACCGTATGTGCCTTCATGCTGGCTAGAAGCATGCGACGCTCTCGCATCTTCAGCATCAGCTCCATCAAAGTTGGACTGTGTACTCTTTTGTGAAGTTCCTTGTACGGAGCCGAGCGCTTGATCGCCATCTTCAGATTCACGAGCTGTATCACCCATCATATTCGTTTTTGTTCCACTTTCTAATTCAAAGCGTAAGAAATTTTCATTTTCATTATTTTTGTTTTCTCGATGCCATGTAGAAAAGCTTTCATTTATTTTACTTTTATTTTCATTGTCATCGACAATTTGAATATCATCATTTGCTAAGTCTTCAGGATGTCCATCTTTTTCATCAGCAATAACAGATAAATAGAGAGGGGCATGCCCAAAGTAGGTGTTAATCATATCACTTTCAAGAAATCCTTCTAAACGATAACGAATTTTCTCCACAATATACATAATATCTTCTGTATTACGAGCTTGGAATACATCGTGTAACAACGTTTCAATTTGTTCAAAGTACTCATTGTGAAACATTTCGTATTTATCGCTTGTGAGTGAGAGATAGCATAAGCAGAAAAGACGATCAGCTTGATAGTTACGAACGCGATTTATTTCATTTTGTGAACTGAAATAATTACGGTACATTTCTTTACGTCTTTTGAAAATATACTTCGTACCAGGGCGTAAATCTTTTACAATCTCTTCAATGCGTAAGTCTTCCAGTAGAATAAACAATTGTGTTAGAAATTTTGTAAGAGAAGACTCTTGTAATTCGATAGCGTAAGATCGAATTAATCTCATATCGGAATAATGCTTATTGCCAAGTGCCTTTAAAAATACTTCGCTTTTTAAGCCGACTATCATATCGTCTTCTTTGCGATCATCCCAAAAATGACTGATGACAACTTTTTGTTCAACTTCATCATAGTATGCTTTATAGCCATATTCTAAGTAAGCATCATCTTCTTTTAGAAGGGCATACATTAAGTTTTCCATTTGAAGAAACAGCGACGCATCAATTTTTTTGTCACTAAAAATTTGTCTCATGAATTATCCCTCAAAGAAGTAGCTCTCCGCTAATTCACGGACAGTCATTTGTTCTGTTTCATCACTTAGTTTTGCAATGATGCTTCGTTCGATTGCACGCATAACGGGGATATATACACTTAAATCACATGCATCAAGAATACCGCGAATACTTGCTGCTTCTTCACTTACACGACCGTCACGAGCAAGAGGCATAAGGTCACTTGCAAATGCAACAAACTTTTCAATAGTTGCCATATCTTTTAACTTTGAATCAGATAATAATAATTCTTTTAATGTTTCACCTTGAATATAAGGAACTTCAATGATAACGAAGCGGTTTTTTAAAGCTTCATTTAATTCGCTTGTTCCAACATAACCTTCATTAATAGCTGCGATTACACGATATTCTTCATCTCCATGTACAACTTGCTGTGTAAATGGGTTTGTAATCATTTTACGATAATCTAATGCACCATGAAGAAGGGGAAGTGTTTCAGGTTTCGCCATGTTAATTTCATCAATGTATAGGAAATGACCATTCTTCATTGCTTTCATAAGGGGACCATCAATAAAGGTAACTTCAGAAGCACCATCTTTTGTCTGTAGTGTGTTGTATCCTAAAATCCCTTCTACATCTAGGTCAACAGAGCAGTTAATGCTATGCATTGGCTTTTGAAATAAGGAAGAAAGCGTCTCTGCTAGTACAGTTTTTCCACTACCAGTTGGTCCTTTTAATAGAATATTTTTTCCAAGTAAAAGAGCTGTAATAGCATCTTCAAGAATGCTATTATCAGCCGCTTTATACACTTTTGTTCCAATTAAATGTTTATTTTCACCAGCTGCTTGCTTATTTTTTTCATGAATTGCCGCTAGTAGCTGCTTTAAATCAGCATGTATATGCAATTGTTCTAACATGTGTTTCCCACCTAACATTATTTTCATAAAATAAAACAATATATCTTATGATAACGTGTTTTTTTATGGTATGCAAAGGAAAGAGAAGGGAGGAAGCGGGCATTATAAAACAAAGAAGCAATCGAATTTGAATAGATTATTTTTTTAGTAGTAAATATACATAATAGCTGAACGAAGTGACTTTTCCTATTTATACCTTTCATTTATTCTTTCTTACATATAAAATCGATAAGCAAAAGAGGCTCTTAATCGTTTTTTAATCAGTGGGAATGAAGACAACGGTGATTCAAGTTTCGTCGGTGCATTTAATGGTTATTTTTGGGAGCGTGTTATTTCATTCTTGTTATGTTAGGAATGGGAGGATTCGATCTCGCCTTATGTAGAACACTATAAAAGTCATTAAGAGAAAAGAAGCGGTGAGTAAACCAAAAAAATGGTTATTTCCCGCTTCTTTTTGTTAGCTTGCTTTGTTATTTCGGTGTTCAGAAATAAGGGGCGGTGAATTCTTCATTAAAATTGGATAAAGAATAAGGCCTAATACAAATAACCCAATTCCTAAGAAAAATGTTGTTAAGTCTGCTGTTCCTGTTTTAATAACCCAAGTGGAATAAAAGAATGCCAGTAAGGTGATGATTCCATCTTTTATACGAGAACCAGTTTGTATCTCATATGTTTCGCCCGTTATAACGAGTTTTAGTTGATATAGTGTAGAAACAAGATATGGGATTAAATAGGCTAAAGTGGCAACGACAATGGCGAAATGATAAGCTTCTGAAACCGTACCAGAAATCGTAGAAAATAAGAAAATTTGTGTCATAATATTTGTAATGAGAAGCGCTTTTGAGGGACTTCCTTTTTGATTTGTTCTTCCAAAGAATTTTGGGAAAAGTCCATTCTTTGCTGCTTGATAAGGTACCTCAGAACTAACAACAATCCAACCAACAGTAGAGCCGAATAGAGATATAAGTGCAAGCAGTGCCATAATGTAAGCGCCTTGATTACCAATGGCTAAGTTTAGAGCATCTACTAACGGCTTTTGCGACTCTTTCAAAACTTCTTGCGGGAGAGCTCCCATTGTTAGCAATGTAATCGCCATATAAATAAGAAGAGCAATGATTAATCCTAAAATAGTAGCTCTTTTTACGTCACGCTGTGATTTGGCTCGGTTCGATAGCATAACAGCTGACTCGATTCCAATAAAGGCCCAAAGTGTAGCGATAGCAGCAGAATTGACTTGTCCACCTAATGGAATTGATGTTCCAGATTCACTCATAAAAGTTTGTCCATCACCCAAATTAGAGACGTTAAAAATAAATAATGTAATCACAATAAACATCGTAAATCCAATAATCTTAGCAATGGTTGCTACAAGATTCATATTGCCTGCTCGATCAATATTTTGAGATAGAATATATTGAATACCCCACAGCATAATGCTACATACCGCGAATGTTAATCCTTTTCCAAGCTCCAATGAAGAGCCGCTTATGGAAAAGAGAATTTGCTTGCTTTGTAAAATCGGGAAAAACGTAGATAAATATCCTGCAAACGAAATAATGACGGAAGCAGTCGCTGCCCAATTTGCCGCCCAATATCCCCATGCCATGCTATAACCAGCCACTTTCCCGATTTTTGGTGAAGGGAACATGGCTTGTGCATAACTTTGTGGGCCCGCCTTTAATTCTGGTTTACGTACGGAAAGATTTCCAAATACAAGTGCAATCGTAAATACACCAAGTCCTGTAATACTCCAAGCGAGTGTAGAACCTAAGGGACCTGATACTTGTGCTAAATTTGCCGGTAGCATAAATACGCCTCCTCCGACCATATTCCCAACTACGAATGCTGTTAAAATCCATAAACCCCATTTTCTCGTTTCCATATTTATGATCTCCTTTGTAGTAGTTTTGCTTATTCATCATCTTTTACTAGCTTTTTATAAACAAAAAAGAGCCATGTAGATAAAAAATACCTACATGGCTCTTTAGCAAAGTGTAGGTACAACGGGAATAACCCTTGTACCTACGCGTCATTTTTTCCGCTAGGTTTCAAGGGTTTACGTATGATGATGATGTTTTTGTGCAAATGTAACTACAGATTTATAAGTAAACATAGTTCTTTGCTCCCTTTCTCCTCTGATTTTGAAGCTAGTATACTACATGTTTTTTAGAATGAAAAGAAAAATATGAAAAATTTATCTCGCTATTTTAGGGTAGCCCGATTGGTGAGGGTTCATTAAAGTTTCACTTTGTGGGAGTATTTCTTACATTTATGCCGAATTCAATATAGTACATATAAAGGAGGGATTGTACATATGGAAATAACTGTAGAACAGGTCTTTAATGATACTATTTTAGAAGAAGCGGCAAGTTTATTTCATGTGAAAGTAGAAAAAAAACCACTTGGAGATTTCGAAAATTATATTTTTCATGCGGAGGATGAAAAGAAAGGATCCTATGTGTTGAGATTGACTCATTCTTCTCATCGGTCTGAGGTGCAAGTCCAAGCTGAATTAGAGTTTTTGCAATATTTAAAAGAACATGGAGCGCATATTGCCGGACCACATAATTCAAAAACTAGAAAACTAGTAGAAGGAATACAAGCAACAGATGGAACAACCTTTTATGCGTCCCTTTTTTCATATGCACAAGGGGAAAGGATAAAAGATGATGCCTCTATACATTGGGGAGATGATTTGTTTCAAGCATGGGGAAAAGCAATTGGACAAATTCATCGCCTTACAATGGATTACCCTAAAACAAGACATCGTACGACATGGGAGGTAGATGAAAGAGCGATTATAGAAGATTTAGAGGATGAACCGTTGAAACAGATTGCGAATACATTAATTAATCATATAAAAAAACTGCCGATAGAAAAGAAAAGTTTTGGACTTATACACGGCGATATTCATTAAGGGAATTTTCATTATGATGGAACAAAATTAACAATTTTTGATTTTGATGATGCTACGTATAATTATTTTATACATGATATAGCGATGGTTCTCTATTATTCAGCGATGGTAATAAATGGGGCAATGGAAGAAAAAACAGCATTTGCTCGCCATCAATTAAAAGTATTACGATCAGGGTATGAGCTAGAACATCAATTAGAGGAAAGATGGTATGAATCTTTATCACTATTTTTAAGACTTCGTGATATCGGTTTATATGGTACAATTCAAAAGAAATTTAAAGGAAAAGAAATGCCGGAGTATTTTCATACATTATCTGATTCATTATATAAGAGAATTATGAAAGAACAGCCAATTGTGAATATATAATACAAATTTGAAGAGACAAAGTATATGAAAAAGCGATATACTTTGTTTTTTTTATACAAAAATATGCTTGCTTTATTAAAATAATATTGTCATGATTTGAGGATGAGTTTATAATTTTTATATATTCTGAATATTCTTTATAAAAAGGAGGGGGAATTGTGGAAGCATTCGTAGGATGGTTAAATCATATTGTTTGGAGTTCTGCGCTTGTTTATTTATGTTTGGGTGCAGGTTTATATTTTTCTATTCGAACGAGATTTTTACAACTCAGGCATTTTGGAGAAATGTTGAAACTTACATTTCAGGGGGAAAAGTCAGAAGCAGGTGTTTCTTCGTTTCAAGCATTAGCACTGTCTTTATCAGGGCGCGTGGGGACGGGAAATATTGCTGGGGTCGCAACAGCGATTGCATTTGGGGGTCCAGGAGCCATATTTTGGATGTGGGCAGTGGCCTTTTTAGGTGCGGGATCTTCTTATATAGAATCGACACTTGCACAAATATATAAAACGAAACATAAGGGACAATTTCGTGGCGGGCCCGCTTATTATATTGAGAAGGGGCTAGGACTGAAATGGTATGCGTTATTGTTTGTTATAGCAACTATTCTTGCAACGGGGCTGCTTCTTCCTGGTGTGCAAGCAAATAGTATTGCGTTAAGTTTAGAAACAGCGTTTGGTGTGAATACATCTGTATCTGGAGTAATATTAGTCGGAATAGTCGCTCTTATTATCTTTGGTGGAGTAAAGCGTATTGTAAATGTAGCGCAAGTTGTAGTGCCTTTTATGGCAGTTGGTTATATTCTCGTAGCTTGTGCAATTATTGTAATGAATATTGAAAAGTTACCAGAAGCATTTATGTTAATTATAAAAAGTGCATTTGCTTTAGAATCTGCATTTGGTGGAATTATCGGTTTAGCTATTTCTTGGGGAGTAAAACGTGGAATTTATTCTAATGAAGCAGGGCAAGGAACTGGGCCACATGCTGCGGCTGCTGCGGAAGTTTCACATCCAGCTAAGCAAGGGTTAGTGCAAGCATTTGCTGTTTATATTGATACATTATTTGTTTGTTCTGCAACTGCATTTATGATGATCATTACAGGCATGTATAACGTATTTGATGCGAGTGGCAAAAATTTTATTGTCAATAAATTAAATGGTGCACAGCCGGGACCTGGTTATACGCAGGCTGCGGTTGAATCTGTCTTCCCTGGATTTGGAAACGGTTTCGTTGCTATTTCCTTACTATTCTTCGCATTTACAACAGTAATGGCATATTATTATATCGCTGAAACGAATATTGCCTACTTAAATCGTAAGAAAGATCGCCCTTGGATGTTGATGTTACTAAAATTTATTTTCTTAGGAGTTGTATTTTATGGTTGTGTCAAAACGGCAGAGACAGCTTGGGCTTTAGGGGATATTGGTGTAGGGATTATGGCGTGGGTTAACATTATTGCGATTTTATGTTTGCAAAAGCCAGCCATTCTAGCATTAAAAGATTATGAGAAGCAGAAGAAAGAAGGGAAAGACCCCGTATTTCATCCGCGAGAACTTGGAATTAAAAATGCAGATTTCTGGGAGCATGAATACGGAAAAGATAAGAAAGAAGAAGTATCATAAAAGAATAGCAATGAGACAGCAAAGGGAAATCCCTTTGCTTTTTTTGGTTGTTGAAGATCAAATGCAGGAAATCTTGATTTTTGTTGAATTACTACAATCATTTCGTTACTAGAATTGCATTCTTATTCCGAGTTGTAGCACTTTTTTATGGGGCAAAGTTATTTTTTAGGATCCTTTTGAATATAAAAAGAATGTACATGCTTTGTTAGGGGAAGGGGGGGAGTATGTTGATTGAGTTTCGTAATGTAAATAAATATTATGGTAACTTTCAAGTCTTAAAAAATATTAATATTCAAATTCAAAAAGGAGAAGTAGTTGTTATTGTAGGACCTTCGGGATCAGGAAAAAGTACACTACTTAGGTGTATCAATCAGTTAGAGGCAATTACGGATGGGGAATTAATTGTCCAAAATACAGAAGTGCACAATGCCAAGACAGATATGAATAAATTGCGCCGAAATATTGGAATGGTTTTTCAGCATTTTTATTTATATCCACATAAAACGGTGCTTCAAAATATTACATTAGCACCAATGAAGGTAAATAAAATTTCTAAAGAAGAAGCTGAAAAAACAGCCATGTTTTATTTAGAAAAAGTGGGGATACCTGAAAAAGCAGGGGTATATCCGCATGAATTATCCGGTGGACAACAACAAAGAGTTGCAATCGCTAGAGGGCTAGCTATGCAACCAGAAATTATGCTGTTTGATGAGCCAACGTCTGCGCTTGACCCAGAAATGATTGGGGAAGTGCTGGATGTTATGAAAGCGCTAGCGAAAGAAGGGATGACAATGGTTGTTGTCACACACGAGATGGGATTTGCACGTGAGGTAGCAGATCGAATTTTATTTATGGATGAGGGACAGATTATTGAGGATACAATACCAGCAGCGTTTTTTGTGAACCCAGAGCAGGAGAGAGCGAGACTGTTTTTAAGAAGAGTATTCAATCATTAGAGGAGGAGCATGATGAAAAGGATGAAAAAATGGTTCACTCTTATTGTTTTTGTGTGCTTATTTACTTTGATTGTTGCAGGATGTGGAAATAAACAAGAAGAGGCGAAAGAAACAAGTACAAGTGGCGGAGTGGTCGAACAAATTAAGAAACGCGGAAAGTTAGTAGTTGGTGTAAAGAATGATACTAATTTATTTGGATTAAAGAACCCTTCAACAGGGCAAGTAGAAGGGTTTGATGTTGATATGGCAAAAGCACTTGCAAAAAGGATTCTTGGTGATGAGAAGAAACTAGAACTAAAAGAAGTAACTTCGAAAACGCGTATTCCAATGCTGAAAAATGGAGATATTGATGCGATTATTGCGACAATGACAATTACAGAAGAACGGAAAAAAGAAGTGGATTTTTCAGATGTATATTTTAAAGCAGGTCAATCATTGCTTGTGAAAAAAGGAAGCGATATTAAAAGTATTGATGATGTGAAAAAAGGGGTAAAAGTATTAGCGGTAAAAGGATCCACATCAACACAAAATGTTCGTCAAAAAGCACCGGAGGCAACCGTATTAGAATTCGAAAATTATAGTGAAGCATTTACAGCATTAAAGGCGGGACAGGGAGATGTCTTAACGACTGATAATGCAATTTTATATGGAATGGCCAAACAAGATGCGAATTATGAAGTAGTGGGTAAGATCTTTACGAATGAGCCATACGGCATTGCCGTTCAAAAAGGAGCAACGGATTTAACGAAAGAGATCAATGATTTGTTAAAAGAAATAAAAGAAAATGGAGAATATGACAAGTTATACGAGAAATGGATTGGGGAAAAGCCAGAAAAATAGTAGATTGCGAGGAGAGGGATGAGGTTGGCTCATCCTCTTCTTATAAAGAAAGAGGGTGGAAGTTTGCCTGACTTTTCAATTTTGACAAATAACATAGATTTGTATTTGGAGGGATTTAAATATACGTTATTGTCCAGTGTAATTGCCTTGATTGGTAGTTTTCTTCTCGGTGTTATTATAGCCGTTATGCGAATTACGCCAATTCGAGCGTTAAATTGGATTGGTACAGCGTATGTAGAATTTGTTCGAAATATCCCCATCGTTTTAATTGCATTCGCCTTTTATTTTGCCTTTCCAGTCGTTGGTGTTACATTAAGTGGGTTTGTTGCAGGAACAGCAGCGCTTACTATATATACAGCGTCTTTTATTGCAGAAGCGATTCGAGCCGGAATTTTATCTGTTGCAAAAGGACAGATGGAAGCAGCACGTTCTTCTGGTTTAACATACGTACAAGCGATGTATTATGTTGTGTTACCACAAGCTATTAAAATCGTCATTCCGCCGCTAGGCAACCAATTTCTTAATTTAGTAAAAAACTCTTCGATTCTTGGAATTATTGCCGGAGCAGATTTAATGTATCAAGGAGATTTAATTTCAACGAGAACATTTGTCACATTTGATGTGTATATATTTGTTGGGATGTTTTACTTACTTTTAACTGTACCGCTTAGCATGCTTGTGCGTTACTTGGAAAAACGCTTGGCGAAAGGAGCGGTATAGATGGATTTTCAAGGAGCTTATACTGGAGATCATATTGTTTTCCTATTAAAAGGATTACTTGTCACATTAGAAATCGCCATTATTTCTATTTTCCTTAGTTTTCTTATCGGTAGTATAGTGGGAACAGTACGATATACGAAAATACCGATTCTATCGCAAATATTCGCCGTCATTGTTGAAATAATTCGTAACTTACCATTGCTTTTAATTATTTTCTTTACTTATTTTGCACTTCCAGAAGCTGGGTTGAAATTAGAGATTAAAACAGCAGCGATTGTTGCTTTAACAATTTTTGAGGCAGCGATGATTTCAGAGATTGTTCGCAGCGGCTTATTATCGATTGAGAAAGGGCAAATAGAAGCAGGGCGAGCTTCAGGATTGTCATATATACAAACACTTTGGTACATTATTTTACCACAAGCGTTGAGACGTATGGTACCACCGCTAGTGAGCCAATTTATATCTTTATTAAAGGATACATCATTAGCAGTTGTCATTTCATTACCGGAGCTTATGCATAATGCCCAAATTATTAATGGACAAAATGTGAATTACATGATTCCTACATTTGTATTAGTAGCTTGTATATATTTTGTTGTAAATTATCAATTGTCAATTTTATCAAGAAAATTAGAACATCATTAACTCTTACGGACATGTAAGAGTTTTTTTACTAATAAAACCATCTTCTCTTGTGAATACAAAATGAGTTGTGTTCATAATAAAAAATGTATAGTTTTATCAGAAAAGTTTTAATTTTATATAGAAATTGTAAACGCTTTCGTGTATATTTTTATTATCAGAAAATTTTCAAAACAGAGGGTTTTTATAGGGGAGGATTACGATGCAGCAAACAACGAACGAGAAATTACATCGAACGATGAAGAGTAGACATTTATTTATGATTGCGCTTGGGGGTGTCATCGGAACAGGTTTTTTTCTTGGATCAGGGTATACGATTAACCAGGCAGGACCAGGGGGAGCTATTCTTTCTTATTTAGTTGGTGGATTTATTATGTATTTAACGATGCTTTGTCTCGGTGAACTAACTGTCGCGATGCCAGTTTCTGGATCTTTTCAAAAATATGCGACGAAATTTATTGGGCCAGGAACAGGTTTTATGATTGGATGGTTATATTGGCTAGGATGGGCTGTTACAGTTGGATTAGAGCTAACATCAATAGGCTTGATGATGAAAAGATGGTTTCCATCTGTAGGTGTTTGGGTATGGTGTTTGATCTTTGGACTTATTTTATACATTTCGAATGCAATTTCAGCGAAAAGCTATGCTGAATTAGAGTTTTGGTTCTCTAGTATAAAAGTAATTACAATTGTTGTATTTGTCGTTTTAGGAGGCTGTGCATTGCTTGGCTTTTTACCGTATGATGGAAAAGCGGCAGCACCTCTTTTTTCTAACTTTGTAAATGACGGTGGATTGTTTCCAAATGGGGTTGCTGCTGTACTTCTTACAATGATTACAGTTAATTTTTCTTTTCAAGGAACAGAACTTATCGGGATAGCAGCTGGAGAAAGTGAACAGCCAGAGAAAACAATTCCTCGTGCCATTCGTAACACAGTATGGCGCATCATGTTATTCTTTATTTTAACAATGACGATTTTAGTAGGATTAATTTCATGGAAAGAAGCAGGGGTTATTGAAAGCCCGTTCGTTGTTGTATTTGATAAAATTGGGATTCCTTATGCAGCCGATATTATGAACTTTGTCATTATTACAGCGCTATTATCTGTAGCAAATTCTGGATTATACGCAGCGACGCGTATACTATGGTCTCTTGCAAATGAAGGAATGGCACCGACTTCTTTCAAAAAAGTAAATAAACGTGGTATTCCAATTACAGCGTTAATTGTTACGATTGCTGTAGCTGGTTTATCTTTACTGACAAGCTTCTTTGCAGAAGATACAGTATACATGTATCTATTGTCTGTAGCAGGATTATCTGCTGTTGCTAGCTGGGTTATTATTGCGCTATCACAACTTCGTTTTAGAAGTCAGTATGTAAAGGATGGAGGCAAGTTAGAAGACTTGAAATATAAGACTCCGCTATATCCAATTGTTCCAATTCTAGCTCTCGTTACAAATAGTATCGTTATCATTAGTTTAGCGTTTATTCCAGAACAACGGATGGCTTTATATTGCGGTATTCCATTTATCATTTGTTGCTATGTGTATTATTATATAAATAAGAAGCGGCAAAAAGTGATGAAAGTGGAGATGGATAAAGCGTATGAGACTAACAATTAAGCATGATCATATTCAAGCTGAGTATTCGTATGGACAGTTGTCAATTGGAAAAGAAAATGGGTATTCCCCGTTAGAACTATTCATTTCTTCCATTGCAGGATGTAGTGCAATTGTTTTTCGAACGATCTTAGAAAAGAAGCGTATTCAGTATGACACATTTACAATTGAAACGACAGTTGAGCACAGTGATGCTTTATCAAGACCTGTTGAGAGTGTACATCTGTACTATAAAGTAAGGGCAGAGGGAATTACGCTCATGCAACTCGAAAAGGCGTTAGCAATTGCAGTGAAAAATTGTACAATTGCACAATCTGTTAAAGATAGCATTCAGATTACTGAAACAGTGGAGTTAATAGAAAAAAAGTAAGAGAGTACAATTACATCATTGTACTCTCTTTTTCTCGTGGCAAAGTAATAGTAAAACATGTTCCTTTATTTAATTTACTGCTAACAGTAATATGACCGTCATGTAGTTCTACAATTTCTTTCACAATCGCCAGACCCAATCCGGTTCCTCCCGTTGCACGTGATCGTGCTTTATCAACGCGATAAAAACGTTCAAAGATATGCGGAATATCTTCCGGCGGAATTCCTTCTCCTGTATCTTGAATCGAAATCTTAATATGTGACACATATGCTGTGACGGTGATTGTAATCACTGAATACTCTGCTGAATGCCTATAAGCATTATTTAAAATATTCATAATAACTTGTTCAAACCGTCTTTCGTCTAAAGTGATAAAAAGTGATGGAGGACATGTTAAGGAGACGGTAAGATGTTTTTGGACATATATTCCATTCACTTTTGTGACAATCCGATTTAGAAACTTTTCTAAATCGATCCTTTTCGCTTCAATTAAAAAATTATGTTTCTCCATCTGGGCAAGTATAAATAAATCTTGTACTAAATTCGTAATGTAATCCGCTTCCTCTTTTATAATGGACAAATATTTCTCTCGTTCTGTAGGCTGTGTAGTACGTTTTTGTGCAATCTCTGCATAGCCCTTTACATACGTAAGCGGGGTTCTTAATTCATGTGCTACGCTTGCTAGAAATTCACTGCGTTCCTTTTTCATATAATGTAAATCATTTGCCAGTGTTTGAATTGCGCTAGCAAGTTCACCGATTTCATCATTTCGAGATGTACGTAAAGAAATAGATAAATCACCACGACTCATTTTTTCAGTTGCATGTTTCATACGAATCAGAGGCTTTGTTAATAAGCGTGATAGTAGAAAAATTGTAATCACTGTTAATAGAAAAGTAATGAGACCTGCAATCATAAATTGTTTTGTTAGCCCATTGACCATTTGTTTAATTGAGTTTGTGCCGAGAAACATATATACGTACCCTTGTACTTTCTTTCCTATTACAATAGGGCTAACAGTACATATGTAATTAGAAGTTTTCCAGTGGCTGTCAATAATCGTTCCGTTATGACTTGGTCTTATTTTCATTTTTGTAATATACATCTTTATAGTGGAATCTATATAATTGGACTTTGCTAACACTTTTTTATCTGCATTTGTAATAACGGCAGTTGTCTCTGCTTCTGACTCCATTAATGCAACATGAGAAATTGTTTGTGAATCAAAATATTTTTCTAATACATCACGATGGCTATTGCCACGCTTTAATAATGCATTCATTTCTTCATTTACTCTCGTGTTAACAAGGCTGTAATACAAAAGAATAAATAGAACGCTTTCGATTAAAAGTGTGACGATTAAAAAATAAAATCCTAGTTGAACAGAGATTCGTTTCATCTGACTACTCCTTATTATTCAGTATCAATCCAGTGATAGCCGACTCCATATACCGTTTTTAAATGTATGTCAATAGGGAAGCGAGCTTTTCGTAACTTGTCACGTAAATTACGAATATGAGAATCAATTGTACGATCTTCTGTATTTGCATTTAACCCCCAAATACGCTCAATAAGTTGATCGCGGCTAAGTACATAATTTATGTGGCGCAAAAATAACCCAAGCAGAGAAAATTCAATAGGGGTGAGTAACACTTCTTGTTCATAAATAGAAACGAAGTGCTTTACTTCATCCCATAAAAGCCCTTTATATTGGATTTGTTCATGCTCATTTGTACGTCGTAGGACCGCTTCAATTCGCGCTAACAGTTCTTCTTCGTGAAACGGCTTTGTTATATAATCATCCGCACCTATCTTTAATCCATGCACAACATCTATTTTTTGATCACGAGCTGTTACCATGAGGATAGGAATACGGCTGAATGAACGGATGTTTTTACATGTTTCCCAACCGTCCATGTTTGGCATCATAATATCAAGAAGCACGAATTTGAAATTTTGTTTTTCGATATAAGAAATCGCTTCTTGTCCTGAAGTTGCACAAACGCAGTTATACCCCTTAGGTGTAAGATAAAGAGTTAATAATTCTAACATTTTGGGTTCATCATCTACAAGTAATATATCAATCATAGAGTTTCCTCCATATTTGTTATTCATTTCTTAAAGTGTAATGCAAAATCGTGAAGAAATGGTGCAGATTATTATGTATCTGCATAATTTTTTTAGATTTGATTGCTATTGTATAAGGTGAAGTTCTACTTTAGGTAAGAATATTAGCTCGAGAATAATAGATACGGAGGGGAAGCGAGTGAAAAAAATAACCTGCGTTTTAGGCATTACCATTATGACAGCGGTGAATCTTACAGCGTGTGGACAAGCAAATACAGAACATAATGAGAAGAAAAATGAGCAGAAACAAGAAATGAGCATGACTCATAAATCGGCGGCACCGAAAGAAATGAACGCGCACGCATCTAGTAATTTACACACGTTGAGTTTAAAAAATAGTACAAGGCTCAATACAAATGATCCCGTGCAAATGGCCGTATTAACATCACAAATGATTTGGCCAGCGACTCATAGAGAAAATCAGCCGGGAGCGGTTATTTTAGTACCAATAAATGAATGGAAACTTGGGATAGCGAGTGCAGATCTCATTCATCATCCAAACAATGGCCCGATTTTATTCGTGGATAAAAATGGAATTCCAGAAGCGACATTAAACGAAATAAAACGATTGCAACCGCTTGGGACAAAAGATGGAACACAAATTATGGTGATGGGGGATGTAGGAACTTCTGCTTTAGAACAATTAAAAGAATATAAAGTAAAACAAATAAAAGAAACAGATCCAGCTAAATTTGCTAGAGAAGTTGATAAAGAGTATGCCGATATAGCAGGTAGGTATCCAGACAATGTTATTATTGGTTCATTTGAAGAGGGAGGGCGTCTTTATACAACACCTGCGATAAATTGGATTGCACATATGCCGGAACCACTTTTGTATGTAGGGAAAGATAAAGTACCAGAGGCAACAATAGAAGCATTAAAAATGAGAAAAGATAAGGCGAATATATATGTGTTAGGACCAGAAGCCATTATTTCAAAAGAAGTAGAAAAACAGTTAGCGAAGTATGGGAAAGTAACGCGTATTAGCGGAGACACCCCTACAGAAAATGCAATCGCCTTTGCTACATTTAAAGATCGGAAAACAAAGTTTGGATGGGGGCTCACAAAACCGGGCCATGGTATTTCATTTCTATCAACAAAAACACCAGATTTAGCAATTGCTGGTGCATCGTTTTCGCATATGGGAAAGCATGCTCCAGTTCTTTTGCTAGAGGAAGGAAAGGTTACCCAGCCAGTGTATGATTTATTGGCAACTATCCAGCCCAAGTTTAAAGATGATCCAACATTAGGTCCATACAACCACGGTTTCTTATTAGGAAGCACTACCGATATTTCATTTGAAACGCAAGGTATATTAGATGAAAAACTTGAGATTGTGCAAGAGAGTGGAAAGGGACATGGGGAACACTAAATAGAAAAAGTGCTGCTATAAAGTAGCACTTTTTCTATTTATAAAGAGGAATGTAGTCATTGAGGCAAGCTCATAAAGGTATAGATATAGTTTTCTAGTTTTTGTGGAAGTGGTTTTACATCGGCTATAATTGCTATTTTTATTACCTGTTTGAAATGTAAGACAGCATCTTTCCATTAAAAGGTGAGAATTTTTGTATAGCATAAAATTTCCTAATTGTTATATAATAGCCTTCGTGCAGTCGGTCCTGATTTTCTTATGGAGAAAATTAAATAATAAAAGAGTTGAGGAGTGTTATTTTGTTTCAAACGATAAAACATGAATGGTTTTCTAATGTGAAAGGAGATGTGCTATCAGGAATTGTAGTTGCGTTAGCTTTAATCCCTGAAGCAATCGCCTTCTCTGTCATTGCAGGTGTTGATCCGATGGTTGGATTGTATGCTGCTTTTTGTATTGCAGTCACAATTTCATTTGTAGGCGGAAGAACGGGAATGATTTCTGCAGCAACAGGCGCGATGGCGCTATTAATGGTGACGCTTGTAAAAGACCATGGGCTACAATATTTATTTGCTGCGACGATATTAACCGGGGTTGTCCAAATTATTTTTGGAGTATTAAAATTAAGTTCGCTTATGAAATTTGTTCCACGGCCTGTTATGAGCGGATTTGTGAATGCACTTGGCATTTTAATTTTTACAGCACAGCTTCCGCATTTCCATCGGGCAAATTGGCAAATGTATGTACTTGTTGCATTAGGTCTTGCCATTATTTATCTATTTCCACGTATGACAACAGCAGTTCCGTCTACGCTTGTTGCAATTCTAGCTGTAACAAGTATTGCACTTATAAGTGGATTTCAGTTACGGACAGTTGGTGATATGGGGAGTTTACCAAAAGAATTACCTTTCTTTCATATTCCAGATGTACCATTCACATTAGAGACATTCGCAATTATTTTGCCGTATTCGATTATGCTAGCCGTGATTGGTTTATTGGAATCATTGCTTACAGCCTCTCTTTTAGACGATATAACAGATACGTCAAGTAATAAGCATAAAGAGGCACGCGGACAAGGAATTGCGAATATTGTTGCTGGATTCTTTGGTGGCATGGCTGGATGTGCCATGATTGGACAATCTCTTATTAATATGAAATCAGGCGGAAGAGGACGATTATCAACATTTGTAGCAGGCGGATTTTTAATTGTCTTATTATTTGTTTTAGGAGATTATGTTGTTCATATTCCAATGGCCGCGTTAGTAGCTGTGATGATTGTGGTTTCAATTGGAACATTTGATTGGAAATCTGTATTTACTCTTCATAAGGTTCCGAAAGGTGACGCATTTGTGATGATTGTAACAGTTATTATTGTTCTCATTACACATAATTTAGGGTTTGGTGTGATTGTTGGAACTGTAATCAGCGCTGTATTATTTGCCGTAAATATGGCAAAGATTCACGTGAAACATTTATATATTGAAAATAAGAAAATCTATGAAGTTCATGGACAATTATTCTTTGCATCTACGACAGAGTTTATAAATGCATTTCAATTTAAAGAGGATGTGCAAGAGGTAACGATTGACTTTACACATGCACATGTGTGGGATGATTCAGCTGTAGCAGCAGTTGATAAGGTTATGATGAAATATGAGCAAAATGGTATACAGGTGAATATAGTAGGATTAAATGAGCGTAGTTTAAAACTCATAACAAAATTAGCTACTCATAATAAACAAGCCATTAGCTAAAGTCAAGCCACCTTTTTGAAAACAAAAAGGTGGTTTTTTGTATTATAATACGATTATGATACGGAAAGGGGATTCAGCATATGTATAGACAGATTATATTAGCATGTGATGGTTCGGAACATGCGTTTCGCGCGGCAAAGCATGCAGCACATATTGCGAAATGCAATGTAGAAGCAAATGTTGAAGTTGTATATGTAGTTGATAATAGAACAGCAAAATCAGATATTATTCAAGGGCAAACAGATATAGAAACAATAGAAGCTAGTAGAAAAGAGAGAGTAAGAGAAATAGAAACGATGTTACAACAAGAAGAAGTCTCTTATAAAATTACGATTCTACATGGCGACCCAGGGGAAACAATTGTGCAATATGTAAATACTGGAGATATTGACCTTGTAGTCGTAGGAAGTAGAGGATTAAATACACTTCAGGAAATGGTTCTTGGTAGTGTAAGTCATAAAGTTGCAAAACGAGTGAAATGCCCCGTGATGATTGTAAAGTAACAGGCAGCTAGAAGACTGTCTGTTTTTTTGTTAATCTTACAAAAATGTAAGACAGTTGTTAGTGAAATCGATGTTATAAAAGTATTTTTATGGATAGAATAAAGATATTGGATACATATATGAGAGGAATGAAAGCATTTCAACATTTATCATATAGTCAGGGAGTAAGCTTGATTTGTTTAGGCGGATTTCTAGTAACGGTTATATTGGCAGTTGCACTGAAATTGTTGCAGCATTTATTTTGATGTATAGAAAGGAACAAATGATGAAAAACGACAAACAAGTTATATACAGAAATGAAAACTAACCCTTCGCAATCATTGATGACTGCGAAGGGCTAGTTTCGTTTATTTTTCTACTTCTGGTTTTTCACTTGTTACAGTAACATTTCCCCATTTGTATCGATCTTCTGGATTATATTTATAGTCTTTTACGCGGTTGTTTACCCCGATTAGCTCAAACTTATAATGAAGAGGAATTAATGGTACTTCATCGTGAACAAGTTTTTGCCATTTGTCGTATACATCTTTACGATATTTTTCATCAGCAGCTTTTGGAGAAATTCCTTCTTGTAATAATTCAGTATTTTTATCATTGACCCAGCGTGTGTAGTTGAAAGGTGCCTCTTTTGCCCAGATACCAGAAGGATCTGGATCGGAACCAACGCCCCAAGCACCTGCGAATACATCAACTTTCGGATCATCTGTTTTCAGCATGTCGTAGAATGAGTTGAATTCATGTAGACGACCATCAAGAAGTTCTACTTTTAAACCGATATCTTTCCAAGATTGAATAAAGAATTTAGCAAGTGGTTCACTTGTATCACCACCACTCATGGATAGGAAATTAATTTTAAATTCTTTTCCATTTGGGTCTTCACGGAAGCCATCTCCATTTTTATCTTTATAACCAGCCTCATCTAATAATTTTTTCGCTTTGTCTACATCTTTATCATAAGAACCGACTTTATTGTTGTGGTATTTTGGTAGAGACGGAGGAATTACTGAATTGGCTGGATAACGTAGACCGTGATATAATTTTTCGCCAATTTCTTTACGGTCAATTGCGTAAGCCATTGCTTGGCGTAATCGTACATCTTTAAATTTGTCGTTATCCATTACGCTTTCTTTCTTTTCTTTATCGTAGTGTCCAAGTTTAAAGCCGATATAGCTATAATACAAATCCGTTGTACCAATTAATTGTATGTTTTTAAGCTTGCTTACGTTAGGATATTGATCTGCACTTACTTCTGCAATATCAATATCACCTTTTTTCAAAGATGCATTTACAATAGAAGGATTTACAACTTTTAATACAATATTTTTAAGTTTTGGTTTTCCGCCATAATAATCATCAAAACGTTCGAATTCAACAGATTCTCCAGGTGTAATTTTCTTAATTTTAAATGGCCCAAAACCGATTGGATTTTTCCGTACTTTATCAGATTCTGCTAATTTATCAATTGGAACATCACCTAAATATTTTTTGTTAATGGGAGATGTCCAAAGGCCTGTTTTAACAGAAGGATTTGGCTCTTTAAAAGTAATCGAAATCGTTTTGTCATCAATGACTTTCACACCAGAAATCTTTTCCGCTTTTCCTGAATGATATTCATCCATACCTTCAATTAATTGCATCTGAGAATCAAATCGAGCACCTGTATATTTATTGCTTCCAATTACGAGATAAGCGTACTCTAAATCTTCAGCTGTAACAGGATTTCCATCATGCCATTTCACATTATCTTTAATTTTTAATGTAACCGTTTTTTTATCTTCTGACAATTCATATGTAGCTGGTCCATCATTTGTATATTCCCAGTCATCATTGTTTGTTAGTAAAGATTCATTAAAAATGGTTAATATTCTCCAATCTGGATTACTTTCATATACGGAAAAGTCTAACAGCCCCTCAAATGGTGTATCAGATACTAAGCCAATTGTCAGTGAACCATCTTTAACTTCTTTTTTATCATTTTTGACTGCGGTACTGAACTTCTTTGTATCAGTTGTTTTAGAACTATTACTTGATTTTTCATTACCACCACTACCTCCGCATGCCGAAAGTAGTAACGTTGAAACAGCAAGTGTACTTAATACTTTAAAAAATTTTGGTTTTTTCATCGTTTTTTCCACCCCTCTTAACCTTTTCTTTGTCTTGCATCAGCCGAACGACGGAGCGCTTGACCAATAAAATTTATACACAGCATCAACACTAAAATCATGATTGATGCAGGTAACCAAATCCACCATTTATCTTGTAGTACATCCGGGTTTCTAGCATAGCTAACAAGTGTACCTAGACTTGGTGTACTTTCTGGTAAACCAAATCCTAGGAATGTTAAACCAGATTCAATTCCGATGTTTCCAGCAAGATTCAAAGTAACGCTGACGATAATAATAGAACTTAAGTTAGGTAGTACTTGGAAAAGGATAATTTTCCAGTTTGGCGTTCCTAATGTTTTTGACGCTGATACATAATCGAGCTCTTTTTCGGTTAATACTTTGGAGCGAATTAACCGTGCTTTTCCTGTCCATAAGAAAATGCTCATAATTAAAATAAATGTAAGGATATTGAACTTAGGAACAAGTGTAATAAATACGATAACGAGCATTAAAAATGGTAGAACCATGACAAAGTCGATAATGCGCATAATAATATTGTCAACGACTCCTCCAAAATAGCCAGCAATTAAACCGATTGTAAGACCGATTAAGCACGAAATAACAGTAATTGCTAAACCGATTGTAAAGGAGTTGCGCGTACCGATAATGAGCTGTCCAAAAATATCGCGTCCGCCGTAATCTGTTCCTAGCCAATGTTCAGCAGAAGGAGGTGAGTAAATGGAAAATAAATCTACTCGTACAATATCTTCTTGCTTCATAATAAAGGATGTTGTGTAAACGGCTATTAAGATAATAGCTAAAAAGAATAATGAGAACAATGCAAGTTTATCTTTACGAAGTTCGCGCCACATGATGGAAAAACCAGATGGGCTTTTTTCGTAATGAATGACCTCAGTTTGTTTTTCAGGGTTTGCTAACATGAAAAAATTCCTCCTTTCCTTTAATCAATACGAATACGTGGGTCAACGATGCTTAGAATGATATCTGAAAGGAGAGTTCCAAGTAACGTTGCGAATCCAGTAAATAAAACGAGGGCTGTTATGACACTAAAGTCACGTTGGGAAATGGATTGCATAAATAATTGTCCGATACCTGGATAGCTAAAGATATTTTCTAAAAATATCGCTCCACCAACTAATCCGGTAATTTCATAACCTAGAAATGCTGCAATTGGTAAGAATGAGTTTCGTAAAATATGTCTAGAATACACTTTTGATTCCGGAACCCCTTTTGCTCGTACTGTGCGTACAAAGTCTTTATGTTTTGTATCAATAATTTCACTTCTCAAATATTGTACAGTACCAACTGTAGCAATTAATGCTCCAGATAGAGCGGGCAATAGTAAGTGATTCAACTTACTCATATAGTAAGCAAATGTACCGGTCGTAATTTGCGGATCGACACTACCTCCTGTTGGAAATATCGGGAATTTAAATCCGAAAAGAAATAGCATAATTAATGCAAATATAAATAAAGGTGTTGCAAATCCTAAGTAGTTGTATAGTGTAATGAGTCGGTCGCCTAATGTATCATTCCAACGTCCGCTAATAATGCCAAGTGGAATCGCAATTAAGTAAGTCAGAATAAGAATGACAAGAGCGAGTAATACTGTATTCCCCAGGCGTTCCCCAATTAAGTCGGTTACTTTTAATTTATGTGCGTAAGAAATACCAAAATCACCTTGTAAGGCATTTTTAATCCAGCGTACATATTGGGTTGTAACAGGGTCATTTAATCCTAATTTTTCGCGTTGTTCTTCAATAATTTTTGGGTCTGCTTTTGGATTATTTGCAGCTCTACCAGTTAATGCATCTCCTGGCATTGCTTTCGCAAGCATGAAGACGAGGATACTTAATATAAATAGCTGCGGAATCATAATTAAGAATCTTCGCAGTATAAACTTCCACATGTTTTATCACTCCCTTATGGTAATGCCACCCGGTGTGTTGGCGAGATTGGTTTTAAATCATAAGCACGGCCGTTTTCATTAAAATAATTTTTATGTGATTGCTCGTATTCTTCTTGTACTTGCCGCCGTAACGTACTTTTTTGTTTTCTATTTTCAGGTCGGATATCAGGAATTGCTGCGATCAATCGTTTCGTATAAATGTGCTGTGGATTATTATAAATTTCAGCACTTGTTGCTTCTTCCACAAGGCGACCACGATACATAACCCCGATGCGGTTACACATATGCCGAATTACACCTAAATCATGACTAATAAATAAGTATGTTAATCCGAGCTCAGCTTGTAGATCTTGTAAGAAGTTTAGCACTTGTGCTTGTACAGAAACGTCGAGCGCAGATACTGGTTCATCAGCAATAATTAATTTTGGTTTTAGTGTTAATGCGCGCGCGATGCCAATCCGCTGTCTTTGTCCACCAGAAAATTCATGTGGATATTTATAAATAGATTCTGGATTTAGTCCAACTTTTTCAAGATATTTTTGGACGATTCTTCTTTCTTCATCAGGTGAGAGCTTTTCAAAGTTTCGTAATGGCTCTGCGATAATATCGAGAACACGTTTCTTTGGATTTAACGATGAGTATGGATCTTGGAAAATCATTTGAATATTTTTTCTTTGTTCACGCAGTTCAGAACGGCTTAATTTTGTTAAATCTTTATTGTTAAAAACAATGCTACCGCCCGTTGCTTTTGTTAAATGCATAATCGCTTTACCTGTAGTTGATTTTCCACTTCCTGATTCACCAACAATCCCGTATGTTTCACCAGGTTGTAGTTCAAAGCTCACTCCATCAACAGCGTGCACGTAGTCTAGCGTGCGTCCAAAGAAGCCGCCTTTAATTGGAAAGTGTACTTTTAAATCATTTACTTTAAGCAGTGCCATGAGTAACGTCATCTCCTTTCTTATCTTGGAAGTCGAAATGTTTATAACAAGTGCAGCGTACCCAATGACCTGGTTTTGCTTCATGTAAAACAGGATTTTCTTCATGTTTGTCAGATGTAATCCACGGAATTCTATCTTTGAAGCGGCAACCTGTGCGAGGGAGTTTCGCTAAAGTAGGAACAACCCCTTGGATTACGTGTAATTTTTCTTTTTCGGTATATGCAGATGGAATAGAATGTAGTAAAGAGCGTGTATATGGGTGAAGAGGATGATTAAAAATCTCTTCCACTTTACCTGTCTCTACAATTTGTCCTGCATACATAACAACAACGCGATCAGCAGTCTCAGCAACAATGCTTAAATCATGTGTAATTAAAATAATGCCCATTTTCGTTTGTTCTTGAATAGATTTTAGTAGGTCTACAATTTGTGCTTGAATTGTTACATCAAGAGCAGTTGTGGGTTCATCCGCAATGACAAGCGCTGGTTTACATGCGATTGCAATTGCGATAACAATTCTTTGTCTCATTCCGCCAGAGAGTTCGTGTGGGTATTGTTTATAAGTAAGTTCTGGTTTTGGAATCCCAACTTGATGAAGGAGTTCTAAGGTGCGTTCTTTCTTTTCTGCTTTTGAGAGATTTGTATGATAGTCTAAGTTTTCTTCAATTTGTTTTCCAACTGTCATAAGAGGATCTAATGCTGTAAGAGGTTCTTGGAAAATCATTCCGATATTTGAACCGCGTATTTTATTCATTTCTGCGGCTGACATGGTCAATAAATCTTTATCTTTATAATAAAGATGACCTTGCAATTTTGTATTAGCTTCATTGTGCAATCGCATAATGGAAAGGGCAAGTGCACTCTTACCACATCCAGACTCACCGACAATAGCAACAATTTCATTTTCATGTACAGTTAAAGAGACATTATCAACCGCTGCATGATACTGATCTCGTATACGAAAGGATGTCTGTAAGTTTTCAATGCGAAGAAGCGAATTCTTCATGGCTATCCCTCCATCTTTCTAAAAAGACTAAATGTTTTATATATTGTTGTTATTTTAATATAGATTGACATTGTTTGACAAGAACTAGTTGAGAAAATATTCAAAAATCTTTTTATACAAAGATTGAATTTGTTGATATAACAGTAAAAAAGATACTTTGAAAGCGTAAATATCGGGAGGAGAATAAGGCAAATACTTTGTAGAAAAAAAGGGATATATGTAGAAAAAACGAGAGATATTCTAGTAAGAATTGTCTCTCGTTTTTTGTGAAATATAATAATGCTCTTTAATAAAGTTCTATTTTAAGCTTGTTTTGATTTTGCTGAACCTGTGTTTAAAGTAAGGGCTAAGAAGATGATTGCAAGTAAGCAAGATGTAAGTAGTAAAATAAATCCACCATTCCAGCCGAAAGCATCTACAATAAAGCCCATCGCAGCGCTAGCAAATGATGCTCCGCCCAGGTAACCAAAGAATCCAGTTAAACCAGCAGCAGTTCCAGCTGCTTTTTTTGGTGCCAAGTCAAGTGCATGTAATCCAATTAGCATAACTGGTCCATAAATTAAGAATCCAATTGCTACTAGAGCGATACTATCAATGATTGGATGACCAGCTGGATTTAACCAGTATACAAGAACGGAAATAAATACCCCCACCATAAATAAAATACCAGCAGGTGCACGGCGTCCTTTAAAGAGTTTATCACTCATCCAGCCGCAAAGAAGTGTACCTGGAATCCCAGCCCATTCATATAGAGCATAAGCAGTACGAGAACTATTATGTGTAAAGCTTTTTTCTTCTACTAAATAAGTAGGAGCCCAGTCTACAACACCGTAACGCACAAAGTATACAAATACATTTGCAATTGCGATGTACCATAGAAATTTATTGTTCAGTACATATTTGAATAAAATTTCCTTTACTGAAAGTTCGCGTTCACGATCTTTTACTTTCTCATCAGCTGGATATTCTCCTGTATGTTCTTCAATTGATGGTAAACCGCAAGATTGAGGTGTATCACGCATTGTAATTAATACATAAATTCCAACTAAAATAGAAAGAATACCTGGGAAGTAGAATATACTTTTCCAATCATTAGCGAATAAATATAGTCCTAATGTAACGAGTGATGGCATAAGAGCACCACCGACATTATGAGCAACGTTCCAAATGGACATTTTCGTACCGCGTTCACTAATAGAGAACCAGTGCACCATTGTACGTCCACAAGGAGGCCAACCCATTCCTTGTACCCAACCATTTAAAAATTGAAGTACAAACATAAGGATAATGCTTGTTGTAATGAAAGAAAATGAACCGAAAATAATGTTAATGATACCAGATAAAAAGAGACCTGCTGCTAAAAAGTAACGGGGATTACAGCGGTCGGATACAATTCCCATAATAAACTTGCTTATTCCGTACGCAATAGATACGGCCGAAAGGATAATCCCAAGTTCTCCTTTACTAAATCCTTGTTCGACTAGATAGGGCATTGCTAATGAAAAATTCTTTCGAACAAAGTAATAACCTGCATAACCGATAAAAATACCTAAAAACACTTGTAAGCGCAATTTGCGGTATTCACTGTCGATGCGATCAGCAGGCAAGCGCTCTTTATGTGGCGCAGGTTTAAACAACTGAGTTAAAAACATAGCCTACAAATCCTCCTTAATGGTTGAAACCATTTTATGTCATGAAAAATAAAAAAACCATGAAAAATAGAAAGGTTCCTTTCTATGTTCCATAGTCTTATACTCTCATTCTCCATGACTGTCAATATTAACTTCGAGAAAAATTATACAACTTTGTGACAGGAATGTAAACGGTTTTAATCATAAAATGATTGACGATTTTTATTCTTGATATTAATATTTAAATAGATTAAATATTTTATTGTTTAAATAAGAGGTAGATAATATGCCAAATGATATTACTCATATTGATAAAATTCAAACTCTAGCATTCTCTATAGGAAAGAAAATGCAAATGGAGTTATTGGAACAAATGCAAGCATCAGGACTTACACCACCGCAATTTTATATTTTAAAAATTTTAGAGAACTATGGTGCCTCACGAGCGACAAAATTAGCGAAAAAAATGTATGTAAAACCAAGTGCAATTACAGTAATGATTGATCGTTTAATTGATCAAGAACTAGTTGAACGCTATCAAGATAAAGATGATCGTCGTGTTGTGATCATTGAATTAACGAAAAAGGGGAAAGCGAAAGTAGAAGATGCGAAGAATGCTCGTAATGAGCACATTGCAAAATATTTCTCGCAATTAGAATTACAAGAAAGAAAAGACTTATTACGCCTGTTTGAAAAATTAGAAACAATTGTTTGCGGGACAAATGAGAAAAAAGAGCTAATTTAAGAGAAGGTGAGGAGATTATATGAAACAACAGGGTGGTAAAAAAAGGGGATTATTGTTGGTTGGTTTAGTGATTGCGATATTATTTGCAGCGTTAGATGGAACAATCGTC
The DNA here is from genome assembly GCF_022662635.1 of Bacillus cereus group sp. BfR-BA-01522. NCBI lineage: Bacteria > Bacillati > Bacillota > Bacilli > Caryophanales > Bacillaceae > Bacillus > Bacillus cereus group sp. BfR-BA-01522. The sequence continues at coordinate 116,696 of NZ_JAKUDY010000009.1, forward strand.
GGTACAGCGATGCCGCGTATTGTCGGCGAACTAGGTGGATTAAGCTTAATGACATGGCTAGTAACAGCTTACATGCTAACATCTACGACAATTGTACCGATTGCAGGTAAATTAGCGGATTTATTAGGACGCCGTAACGTATATATGACAGGATTAATTATCTTTATGATTGGTTCAGCATTATGTGGTATGGCAAATGGTATGACAGAATTGATTATTTTCCGCGGTATTCAAGGTCTTGGCGGAGGTATTATGATGCCGATGGCTATGATTATTATTGGAGATATGTTCACGGGGAAAGAGCGTGCGAAATGGCAAGGTATTGTTGGCGCTTTATATGGTCTTGCTTCAGTCATTGGTCCGCAAGTTGGTGGTTGGATTGTAGATGCAGTTAACTGGAGATGGGTGTTTTACATTAACTTACCAGTTGGTATTGTCGCAACAATCTTTATTGCGATGGGATTACACTCACATAAGCAAACAGGACCTATTAAAATTGACATTGCTGGAATTTTTACGATGATTGTTGGAGTTGTAAGTTTATTACTTGCATTAACATTCGGCGGAAAAGATTACGCATGGGATTCTTGGCAAATTATCGGATTGTTTAGTTTAGCTTTAATTGGTATTGTAAGCTTTGTATTTGTGGAAACAAAAGCTGAGGAACCAATCTTACCGATGCATTTCTTTAAAAATCGTACATTTACACTATTGAATGCGATTGGTTTCTTTATGAGTATTGGAATGTTTGGTGCAATTATGTTCGTTCCATTCTTTATGCAAGGAATTGTAGGAGTAAGTGCAGCTGAATCTGGGACGATTATGACACCGATGATGATTACAATGATTGTGACGAGTATTATTGGTGGTCGACTTGTCTTAAAAGTTGGCGTGAAGCCGCAGATTATTGTTGGTATGTTGATTATGGCTGGTGGCTTCTGGTTATTAACAACAATGGATATGCATACAAGCAAGCTTGTAGCGACTTCTTATATGATCATTATCGGTTTAGGTGTGGGGCTTGTAATGCCAACATTGACATTGGCATTACAAGAAAGTTTCCCGAAAAAGAATCTTGGTGTTGTAACCTCATCCAGTCAATTTTTTCGGCAAATTGGAGGAACATTTGGAATTACAATCTTAGGATCCATTATGAATAATACTTCAAGCACCATTTTAACTGAAAAATTAGTACCCGTATTAGAGAAGTTTCCACCACAAGCTGGACAGATTGTAACAAAATTTAAAGATATGATTCATACAGATCCACAAGGGTTATATTCTATGCTGTTTAGTCCAGAGGTATTGAAAAAAATGCCAGAAGTATTTTCTACAAGTATCGTTCCTATTTTGAAGAATTCGTTATTGGATTCATTGCATAGTGTATTTTTAGCGGGATTAGTATTTACTGTTGTTGGTGCTATCTTTACGATTTTCTTAGAGAAGATTAAGCTTTCTGATCGAAAGAAAGGTGCAGAAGAGGTAGTAGAAGGAGAAGAGAAACATACAAATGGATCCTATTCATAATAAAAGCATCGCCTTATGGTGATGCTTTTATTATATGTATAACATATACTCTTTTTGAGTAGAAATGATTGACGTATTTTTGCGAATAGGTTATATTACTTCGTGTAAACGGTTACACAAGGTAGGGAGGAAAAGAATGAGTACGATTAAAGACGTTGCAAAATTAGCGGGAGTATCTGTTGCGACCGTTTCTAGAGTACTAAATAAAAATGGATACGTTCACGAAGATACATTAAAAAAGGTGGAACGAGCGATTGAACTGTTGGATTATAAACCTAGTACAGTGGCGCGTTCTTTGTATAATAAGAAATCTCGTTTAATTGGCTTAGTCGTTCCAAACATTGTGAATCCATTCTTTCCAGAAATTGCGCGTGCTGTAGAAGATGTAGCGCATAAGCAAGGATACACCGTTGTACTTTGTAATTCTGATGAAAGTTTAGAAAAAGAGAAACAATATATTGATGTACTCAGACAAAATAACGTAGATGGATTTATTGTCGCAACAAATCCTGAAAATAGCGTGAATTACATGAATATATCTGTACCAGTTGTGGCAATTGATCGCCTATTTAATGAGCGGATTCCCACAGTATATGCAGATAATTATGCGGGGATTCAAAAAGCAACAAAGTTACTGTTAGAGAAAGGGTGTAACCATATTGCTCATATACGTGGACCGCGTGATGTAAGTACTGCAAATGAACGCTTTGAAGGTTTTGTTGATATGATTACGGAATACGGTCTTTCTTATATGATTGCGGAAAGTACGTTTGACCCAGCAAATAGTGAGCGTGTTGCGAGGAAATTACTAGACGAATATCCGCATATTGATGGTATTGTAGCAGGAAATGATTTGATTGCAATTGGTGTCGTAAAGGCTGCTTTACAAAAGGGGATTGCTATTCCTAACGATTTACAAATTATTGGGTTTGATGGCATTTCTTTAGCGGAAATGATGTGTCCATCTATTACGACTGTTGCACAACCTATTTATGAGATGGGACGTATTGCGACCGAATTGTTATTAGAACAAATGGAAGGAAAACGGTTAGAAACAGAACATTACCGTTTGCCGATTGAAATTATCGAACGAAATACAACGAAATAAGGAGATGAAGTCGTTGCCAAATATAGCTGTAGTAGGGAGTATTTCAATGGATTTAGTAGCCGTTTCAAAGAAAAGACCGAAAGCTGGAGAAACAGTAATCGGAGAGGCGTTTCATACAGTACCTGGAGGAAAAGGAGCAAATCAGGCTGTTGCCGCAGCTCGCTTAGGGGCCAATGTAGCTATGGTAGGTGCTGTAGGGAATGATGATTACGGCATGAGTGTACGAAAAAATTTAGAGAACGAGCGTGTTTTTATCGATCATGTGGTACCGGTTACAGATGAAACAACAGGCATTGCTCATATCGTTTTAGCAGAAGAAGATAATAGCATTGTTGTTGTGCAAGGTGCCAATCGCCTTGTGAATCAGCAAATTGTTGACCGTGCAAAAGATTTACTTGTAAAGGCAGATATGGTCGTTCTTCAGTTAGAAATTCCGCTTGAGACAGTAGAATATGTGCTTACTATTTGTGAGGAGCATAAGATCCCAGTCATGTTAAATCCAGCTCCAGCACAAGCATTATCGACAAGGATTTTGGAAAAGGCAACATATATTACACCGAATGAACACGAGTGTCGCATTGTACTAGATGATTTTGAATCACCGATTGAAGACTTACTTGCTAAATATCCAAATAAATTATTAATGACAGAAGGAAGTAAAGGAGTTCGATTCCATAATGGTACAGAAATTGTACAAGTGCCAAGTATTTCTGTAAAAGTAGTTGACACGACAGGGGCTGGTGATACATTTAACGGGGCATTAGCAGTTTCGCTTGCAGAAGGAGAAGTGCTTGAAAAAGCAATTCGTTTTGCAAATATAGCCGGTGGCCTTTCTGTAACAAAGCTCGGTGCACAAGGTGGTATGCCAACAAGAGAACAGGTGCGGGAAGTACAGGGGATTGTTAAATGAAAAAGCATGGCGTATTAAATAGTGAAATTGCTGCTATATTAGCGGCACTTGGTCATACAGATACGATTGTAATCGCGGACTGCGGATTACCAATTCCTGATAGCGTGAAGCGAATAGATTTAGCTGTAGAGCTTGGAAAGCCTTCTTTTCTGGATGTATTACAAGTTGTAATAGAGGATATGGCTATTGAAAAAGTAACAGTAGCGGAAGAGATTACTACAAATAATAGAGAAATCTATAAAGAAATTGAAACACGTTTAAAAGAAGCGAATTTTGAATATGTCTTGCATGAAGAGTTTAAAGAGAAAACAAAGCAGGCAAAGGCGATTATTCGTACAGGGGAAGCAACACCTTATGCGAACATTATTTTACATGCAGGTGTGATTTTTTAATAAAGGGATGTGATGAGAATGCGTATTGAAATGAAAAATATTTCAAAAGCGTTCAATGGGAACCCTGTTTTGAAGAATGCCCAATTTCGTATCGAAACAGGCGAAGTTCATGCACTGATGGGGGAAAATGGAGCGGGTAAGTCAACGCTCATGAAAATTTTAACAGGTGTATATAAGAAAGATAGTGGTCAAATCAAAATCGATGGACAAGAGAGAATATTTAAAAATGCAAAAGAAGCCGAGGAGTATGGAATTGCTTTTATTCATCAAGAATTAAACATCTTGCCTAATTTAACAGTTGCTGAAAATATGTTTCTTGGCAAAGAGCTAATGTATGGGAAAACAGGTGTTTTGCGCTCGCGCCAAATGAATGCTATAGCTCAGCAACAATTGGCTGATTTAGGGCTTTATGTAAAAGGAACTACAATGGCAGGAGAATTATCGGTTGGACAACAGCAAATTATTGAATCGGTAAAGCATTAATAACAAATGCGAGTGTCATTATTATGGATGAACCTACAGCAGCTTTGACAGATCGTGAGATTGAAACGCTCTTTACAGTGATTCATAAACTGCGAAAAGAAGGTGTATCATTTGTTTATATTTCGCATCGCATGGAAGAAATATTTTCTATTTGTGATGCAATTACGATTTTGCGTGATGGAGAATATGTGGGCACAAGACAAATTCCTGAAACATCATTTGATGAAGTAGTTAGCATGATGGTAGGGCGTAGTATTGGTGAACGTTATCCAGAGCGTCATGCAAAGATTGGTGAAGTCATTTTTGAAATGCGGAATGGAACGAAAAAAGGTAAGTTTGAAAACATTTCTTTTCAAGTTAGGAAAGGTGAAATTCTTGGTGTCGCTGGACTAATGGGGGCTGGACGTACAGATATTATGAAAGCTATATTTGGATATGAGCCACTTGACTCAGGACAAATCTTTATCAATGGACAGGAAGTAAAGATTGCTAGTCCAATAGATGCGATTAGACAAAGAATTGCTTTTATTACAGAGGATAGAAAATCAGAAGGACTTGTATTAGATTTTTCCATTCGAGAAAATCTTGCATTACCTAATTTAGAAACTCTTTCAAAAAGCGGTGTCATGGACAAAGGATTGGAAGCGCAGTTTACAGAGGATATGATGAAACTTTTGAATGTGAAAGCAACAAATGGAGAACAAGCTGTGAAATCGCTATCTGGTGGAAATCAGCAAAAAGTTGTCATTGCAAAATGGCTTGGAATCCATCCGCAGCTGTTCATTTTAGATGAACCAACAAGGGGTGTAGATGTTGGTGCGAAAAAAGAGATTTATTCTATTATGAATAAGTTTACAAACCAAGGTGATGCAGTGATTATGGTTTCATCTGAATTACCTGAAGTATTAGGGATGAGTGATCGCGTTCTAGTCATTCATGAAGGAAAAGTAGGCGGTATTCTTGAGAAAGAGAAAGCAACGCAAGAATCCATTATGGCATTAGCTACAGGAGGAGAGTAAACGATGGCAAAAAAGGGGAATGTTCTGCAACAACTTGGATCTTTAATCGGCTTAGTACTCATTATTGTAGTGATTACGGCATTAAATCCAGCATTTATTGAAATTCCGAATTTATTTAATATTTTACGTCAAGTATCGATTAATGCACTCATTGCATTTGGAATGACCTTTGTTATTTTAACAGGGGGTATTGACTTATCAGTGGGTTCTATTTTAGCATTATCAAGTGCACTTGTTGCTGGAATGCTAGCAAGTGATATGGATCCGTTTTTGGCAATAGTAGTTGGATTATTAGCCGGTCTTGCGATGGGAATTGTAAACGGTATCATTATTGCGAAAGGAAAAGTGGCACCTTTTATTGCGACATTAGCAACAATGACAATTTTTCGTGGATTGACACTTGTTTATATGGACGGACGTCCGATCACTGGTCTTGGTGATCATGTCATGTTCCAAATGTTTGGTCGTGGTTATTTCCTTGGTATCCCAGTACCAGCTGTAACGATGATGATTGCTTTTGCAGTTCTATATTTTATTTTAAAGAAAACAACATTTGGCCGCCGTACACTTGCTATCGGTGGAAATGAAGAGGCAGCGATATTATCAGGCATTCATGTTACAAGAATCAAAGTCATGATTTATGGTCTATCTGGTGTTTTGGCAGCGCTTGCAGGTATTGTATTAACATCTCGTTTAGATTCTGCACAGCCAACTGCTGGTTCTTCTTATGAATTAGATGCAATTGCTGCAGTTGTATTAGGTGGAACAAGCCTTTCTGGAGGAAAAGGTTGGATTGTTGGTACGTTTATTGGGGCACTAATCATTGGAGTGCTAAATAACGGGCTAAATTTATTAGGCGTGTCATCTTTCTTCCAACAAGTTGTAAAAGGGCTTGTTATCCTACTTGCTGTATTAATTGATCGTCGAAAAGAAGCGTAATGGAGGGATAATTCATGAAAAAATGGTTACTTGTACTTGTTGCACTCATTATGGTCGTTACTACTGGTTGCTCGATGGAACCACCAGAATGGGCAAAGGATTCTAGCGATAAAGGGCGAAATAAGACTATTAAAGTTGGATTCTCTGTTTCTACCTTAAATAATCCATTTTTTGTTACATTGAAAAAAGGAGCAGAAAAGAAAGCGAAGGATATTGGCATAGAATTAATTTCAGTTGATGCACAAAATGATGCAGCTAAGCAAACGAACGATGTCGAAGACTTGGTTCAAAAAGGTGTTGATATAGTTGTTATTAACCCAACGGATTCAGATGCTGTTGCTTCAGCGGTAAGTGCAGCCAATGCAGCAAATATTCCTGTAATTACAGTGGACCGCGTTGCAAATTCAGGAAAAGTTGTCTCTCATATTGCTTCTGATAATGTGGCAGGAGGGAAATTAGCTGGAGATTATATTCGTGAGCTCGTTGGTGAGGGAGCTGCTGTGGCTGAATTAGAAGGAATTCCGGGATCATCTGCCGCACGCGAGAGAGGGAAAGGATTTCATGAAGTGGCAGACACTGGATTGAAAGTAGCAGCTAAGCAAACTGCTGATTTTGACCGTGCGAAAGGATTATCTGTTATGGAAAATATTTTGCAGGCCAATAGTGATGTGAAGGCAGTATTCGCTCATAATGATGAGATGGCATTAGGTGCGCTAGAAGCGTTAAAATCTGCAGGCAAAATGGATGTAGCTGTCGTTGGCTTTGATGCAACAGATGATGCCGTGAAAGCGGTTAAAGAAGGACGTATGGCAGCAACCGTCGCACAAAAGCCAGAATTAATCGGAGAAAAGGCGATGGAAACAGCAAAACAAGTAAATCAAGGTAAAAAAGTGGAGAAATTCATTCCGATTGGATTGGATCTTATTAAGAAAAAATAAAATATGAAAAATAAGGAAGGAAGAATTACAAATGAAATTCTTTATTGATACAGCAAATATTAATGAAATTAAAGAAGCAAATGAATTAGGTATATTAGCAGGTGTAACGACAAATCCATCACTTGTAGCAAAAGAAGGCGTAGATTTCCATGAACGTATTCGTGAAATTTGCGGTGTTGTTGAAGGACCTGTTAGCGCGGAAGTAATTAGCTTAGAAGCCGATAAAATGATTGAAGAAGGAAAAGAATTAGCAAAAATCGCACCAAACGTTGTTGTAAAAGTCCCGATGACAAAAGAAGGATTAAAAGCAGTAAAAGCATTCTCAGACTTAGGAATTCGTACAAACGTTACGCTAGTGTTCTCTGCCGTACAAGCATTACTTGCAGCACGCGCTGGTGCAACATATGTATCTCCATTTTTAGGTCGTCTAGATGATATTGGTCATAACGGTATGGATTTAATTCGTCAAGTAGCTGAGATTTTTGCAATTCACGACATTGAAACAGAAATTATTGCAGCATCTGTACGTCATAGTGTACATGTAACAGAAGCTGCTTTAAATGGCGCACATATCGCAACAATTCCAGCAAATGTAATTGGTGCATTAGTGAAACATCCATTAACAGATCAAGGGATTGAGAAGTTCTTAGCAGATTGGGAGAAAACACAAGAGAAATAAATATTATAAAAAGTCCTCGTAAAGTGTTTTTTAATACTTTACGGGGATTTTTATTGTATTTGAAATAGAATGAGAAAGAATTTTAGAAATCATATATTATATGATTATTTTATAGTATTGAACATATGGTAAATTAATGTTTACTTTTATCAAATGATACAAGGAAAAGAAATATTTCCAAGGAAATTGTCGAGATATAGTTAGAAGTTAGCGGATTTTTACTGGAAATATAGAAAGAATGATTCATGATTTCATTGCTGGAACACAGGTAGTGAAAGTAGAGGGGAAATAAAAAGACAATGCTGGCATTTAGCCTAGCATTGTCTTTTTGACTTTTCCTCTTACATAAATCATTCCGGCAAATGTTAATAAAAATGCAGTTCCAATTATAAAGCTGACACTCGGTGATGCCCCGATTGCTCCGATTGTAAAAGAACCAGCGACTACTCCTAACGAAAAGAAAGCGTAAAATAATCCAAATGCTTTTCCTCGGTTGTTTTCGGTTGTATTTTCAACAAGCAGAGCATTAATCGATGGGAAAAGGATTGCGAATCCGACTCCATAAATCATCATGACGATGAAAATCATTCCTTTTGTTGTAAATAAGCCGAGCAGTGACAATGATAATGCCATGACGGTGATACCGATTAACATCATTTTTGAACGATTAAAGCGATCAAATATGCGATTGGTCGGCAATAAGAAGAAGAGGATGGCAGTAATCCCGAATATACTCATCATCATGCCTGTTGTAGATGATTTGAGTGCGAGTGCTTCCACTTTCATTGGCAGCATATATGTGACAATTCCTTGCGAGAACATCAGTGTAAATGCTCCGATATATGCTTGTAGTAATGGTTCGGACTTTACTAAAGCCATCATATCTTCTTTTGTCATCATTTGAGTGCGTGATGTATCTGTTCTTGTTATATGACTTGGCAATAAAAATAAGGATACAATTGTTCCGATCATCATGAGGGTAGAAATAGTGATAAAGACCCATTGAATCCCTGCAGTTGCTTTCATAATACCGCTAAAGGCAGGTCCAACGATCGCTGCTGTTCCGACAGCCGCCCCAGATAATGCCATTGCTTTTCCTTGCTTTGTAGATTTTGTTTGTTTGGACAGGAAAGTAAAGGCAGCAGGGATTAAGAAGCCATCACTAAATCCATGCAGGAAACGAACGACAAGCAATTGTTCACCATTTTGAACAATGGTATATAGTAAAACTATGAAACTTGTAATCCCCATGCTCGTATAAAGTACTTTCTTTGCACCAAATTTATCAACAGATATGCCAGCAATAATGTTACCAATCATATTAGCAAATGAATACATACCTATGACAAGCCCAATTATAAGCGGAGTTCCTCCAAGACTTTGTGCGTAAGTACTCATAATCGGTAATTGTGAAAATGTATCTAAAAACGCGATGATAACAATAAAATAGATAAAATATTTCAAGCGATGTTCACCTCTCCTATGCTATTATGGCATAATGCGAATTTTAACTGCAATGAAATTGAATGAAATGTGGAAAAAAGTATAAAGTGACAAAATAATGTACAGTAGTTGTTAAAAATTTGTGAAATGTACATTGTTTTTAGGGACATATGGATAGCGATACTATAATCAATTCGTAAACTTCACCACATTAAGTATACAGAGAGAAGGATGCAGAAAATGAAAACTTTACTTTGGCACAATCAGCGTGATGTATGAGTAGAAGAAGTTCCAGAACCAACTGTACGAACAGGAACAGTGAAAATTCTTGTTTCACCTAATATAATATATAAGTTCAACAAGAAAGGTAGCTTTTTCTAGCAGTAGAGGGAGGCTACTTTTTGAGGTTCGGGGCCCCTTTTTTTACAATCTTTTATTCATTTCTTTGCAGTAGATTCATAATTTCCGATTACAATGTAAGGGTATTTAAGTTGTGTCTAGAGATATTGGAAAGCGAAAGAAGAGATGGAATGAAATGTTTTTTTGTTCTCTTTTTAATTCTTCATGTAATGCTAATGTGAAGTGAAAATTTGCTAAAACTAGAATGGTAAAAAAATATTGACTGGAACAAAACATGACACTCTACGGTCCCTTTATAGAGCTTTTGGTAATTATTTTTATCTAATGTCATACATGAATTTTACTTAAAAGTTAATTGTATGGGTAATTATTTTAATTTTCAATAAAATAGATTATGAAAATTTACATATTTTAATTTAATGATAGTATTTCCATAAAAGGTGAGATATTCTAGTCATAGGTTAACCGGATAAAATCATAGGATCCCAACGATATGTTTTTTTATTACTTAATGATAAATGGAGGATTTGTTATATGAAAAAGAAAGTACTTGCTTTAGCAGCGGCAATTACATTAGTAGCACCGATGCAAACGGTAGCATTTGCGCATGAAAATGACGGGGCATATAGAGTTGGAAAACTTCAGGGCTGGTCTGCTGAAGCTCGACATCAAGAGGGAGTAAATTCTCATTTATGGATTGTCAATCGTGCAATAGATATCATGTCTCGCAACACAACAATTGTAAAACAAGAGCAATTGGCATTATTAAATGAATGGCGTACAGATTTAGAGAATGGTATTTATTCTGCTGATTATGAAAATCCTTATTATGATAATAGTACATTTACTTCTCATTTCTATGATCCAGATAGCGGGAAAACGTATATCTCATTTGCTAAGCAAGCAAAAGAAACTGGTGCAAAATATTTCAAACTTGCTGGCGAATCTTATCAAAATAAAGATATGAAACAAGCATTCTTCTATTTAGGTTTATCTCTTCATTATTTAGGAGATGTGAATCAACCAATGCATGCAGCAAATTTTACGAATCTTTCTTATCCACAAGGCTTTCATTCTAAATATGAAAATTTTGTAGATACAATAAAAGATAACTATAAGGTAACAGATGGAAATGGATATTGGAACTGGAAAGGAAGTAATCCAGAAGATTGGATTCATGCAGCGGCAGTAGTAGCAAAACAAGATTTCCCTGGCATTGTAAATGATAATACAAAAGAGTGGTTTGTGAAAGCAACTATATCACAGGAGTATGCAGACAAATGGCGTGCTGAGGTTACACCGATGACAGGGAAGCGTTTAATGGATGCACAACGTGTTACAGCTGGATATATTCAACTTTGGTTTGACACATATGTAAACCGTTAAGAGTAATTTGAGAAGGCCAAATATGTTGTATTTGGTCTTTTCGAATATAATAAATGGAGGTAGTGAATGATGAAAAGTAAGTTGTTAAAAGGTATTCTTAGCTTTGGAATTGGTTTGACAGCCTTATATAGTTCTTCTGCACAGGCTGAAACATCTAGTGATAGCGATACATTCAAAATAATGACACATAATGTATATATGCTATCAACAAATTTGTATCCAAATTGGGGACAAAAGGAGCGAGCAGACTTAATTGGGGAAGCGAATTATATAAAAAATCAAGATGTTGTTATATTAAATGAAGTATTTGATAATAAAGCTTCAGACAGTCTATTGCAAAATCTAAAGAAAGAGTATCCAAACCAAACAGCGGTATTAGGTCGCGTTAATGGAGATATGTGGGATCAAACGTTAGGTAATTATTCTTCTGTAGCCCCTGAAGATGGAGGAGTTGCAATCGTAAGTAAGTGGCCAATTGTGGAAAAGGTACAATATGTATTTCAGAAAGGATGCGGGCCAGACAATCTATCTAATAAAGGATTTGTCTACACAAAAATTAAGAAAGATGATCGTTTTATTCACGTAATTGGAACGCACCTACAAGCAGAGGATAATCAGTGTGGAAACATTTCACCATCATCGGTGCGCACAAACCAATTAAAAGAAATTCAAGAGTTTATTCAAAAGAAAAATATTCCAAGTGACGAGTATGTAGTCATTGGTGGAGATATGAATGTAAATAAAATAAACAGTAATCATACGTCAGAATATGAATCTATGTTTAAAACATTACATGCAAGTGTACCATCGTATACAGGACATACTGCAACTTGGGATGCAACAACAAATAGTATTGCAAAATACAACTTCCCAGAGGCACCAGCGGAATATTTAGACTACATCGTTACAAGTAAAGATCATGCGACTCCAACATATTTAGAGAATAAAGTATTACAGCCAAAATCTCCTGAATGGTCTGTCACTTCATGGTTTAAAACATATACATATAATGATTATTCAGATCATTATCCAGTAGAGGCAACAATCATTATGAAATAAGTGAAAAAAGTTTCTTCTTTGTGGAAGAAACTTTTTTATTTGGTTTGGTGACAGGAAAATAGAAGTTTCTCTCCAATATGTATAAGACAAATAGAGAAGGGGAGCGAACGATGTGGAAAGAGAGATATTCCAGAAGGTTGCCTTACCATGTGCGTTTCTTGATGAAAGTGCGTTAGAGAGAAATATTGAATCAGTTATTCAATTGAGTGGTGGAAAGAAGATTCGTATTGCAAGTAAATCATTACGTTCTGTTTCTGTCATGAAACGAATATTAGCTTCAGATCATTGTTTTCAAGGGATTATGTGTTTTTCACCTAGGGAAGTATTGTACTTAGTTCAGCAAGGATTCGATGATTTATTGTTAGGATACCCGGTGTATGATGAGCCTTCTTTAACGGAGATTAGTGTAATGACAAAACAAGGATTGGTCATTACATGTATGGTAGATTGCAAGGAACATGTTGTTTATTTAGAGAAAATCGCGGAAAAATCAGGTGGTTGTTTTCGAGTTTGTATTGATATTGATATGAGTAGTCATTTTTATCAGTTTCATTTTGGAGTAAGAAGGTCTCCGGTGAGAAGTGTATCAGAAGCGTTACGAATTGTGAAGCAAGTTATGCAATCTCCTTATTTACAAATGGATGGAGTAATGGGATATGAGGCACAGATTGCTGGTGTTGGAGATCGTGTACCAAAGCAGTGGTTTAAGAATAAAGTGATTTCTTATTTAAAAAGAAAGTCGGCAGTAGAGGTAACAAAAAGAAGACAAAGTATTATAAACGGGATACAAGCACAAGGAATTCAATTGCGGTTTGTAAATGGTGGAGGTACAGGAAGTATAAAAACAACGAGACAAGATCGATCTGTTACGGAAATTACAGTAGGTTCGGCATTTTATGCTCCAAAGCTGTTTGACTATTATAAGGAGATAAGTTTTGAACCAGCTGTTGGTTTTGCGTTACCTATTGTTAGGAAAGCACTTCCTCATATTTATACTTGCTTAGGAGGAGGATACATTGCTTCAGGATCGATGGGAAGAGATAAACAGCCAGAAGTTTGGAGGCCGAAAGGAGCTAAACTACTGTCCTTAGAAGGAGCAGGTGAGGTGCAAACGCCTGTTTTCTATAAAGGAAATGAGCAAATAGAGGTTGGGGATGTTATATTGTTTCGACATAGTAAAGCAGGAGAATTATGTGAGCGTTTTCGTTCCTTGTATCGGATTAAAGAAGGAGAGATTATAGGGGAATATACAACATATCGGGGGGATAGCCAATGCTTTCTATAAAAGAGCAGAAATGGAGAAATTGGACTGGTAATGTGGAAGGAATTCCACAATATACGATGTATCCAAAGAGTGTCCAAGATGTTGTTGAAGTAATTCATATTGCCAAAAAGAAAGAGAAAAAGATTCGTATCGTTGGCTCTGGTCACTCATTTACACCTCTTGTACAAACAGAAGACATTTTAGTTTCTTTAGATGAACTAAAAGGAATTGTAGACGTAGACACGCAAGCGATGGCGGTAGAAGTCTGGGCAGGAACAAAACTATATGATTTAGGACAGTTACTTCAACAGACAGGTTATGCACAAGAGAATTTAGGGGATATAGATTCGCAATCTATTGCTGGGGCTATTAGTACGGGAACACATGGAACGGGTATTACATTTGGGAGTCTATCAACCCAGGTGCTCGAAATTACAGCTGTTCTTCATTCGGGAGAGATTATTGTTTGTTCTGAAAAGGAGAATTCTGATTACTGGAAAGCCTTTCAACTATCACTTGGATTGCTCGGTATTATTGTGAAAATAAAATTGAAAGTTATTCCTGCATATTCACTCGTCTATGAAAGTAGAAAAGAGCCTTTTTCTCTCGTTATGGAAAAGTTAGAAGAATATAAACAAAATCGTCATTTTGAATTTTTTGTTTTTCCGTATTCCAATCATGTTCAAGTAAAGTTTGCGAATGAAACAGAAAGAGAAGCAGGAGATTTAAAATGGCATAAGTTAAAAATTGAATTGCTAGAGAATAAAGTGTTTTCGTTATTATCTAATGGATGCAGACGATTTCCTTCTATAAGTAAAAGAGTAAGTCAACTGTCAGCAAAAGCAGTACCAAACATGAAAATAATTGGACAGAGTTTCCGAGTTTTTGCAACATCTCGAAATGTCCCTTTTTATGAAATGGAGTATAGTATTCCTGCTCAATATATGCGAAATGTAGTAAAGGAGATTTATGAGCTTATTCAAGAAAAAGAGTATCAAGTACATTTTCCTATCGAATGTCGCTATGTAAAAGGAGATGATATATGGTTAAGTCCAGCTTATGAGAGGGACTCAGCTTATATTGCTGTTCATATGTATAAAGGTATGAAATATGCAGATTACTTTGGTGCAGTAGAACAAATCTTTCAAAAGTATGAAGGGCGTCCACATTGGGGGAAAATGCATACAATGACATATGAACAATTACGAGCTATGTATCCGAAGCTGCATTCATTTTTACAGGTGAGACAGTTATTAGATGAAACAGGGCTTTTTTTAAATCCATATATAGAAAAAATATTCTCTATTAAGAAAACAAGGTGATACATGTTTTTATCATTTCAGGCTTAATCCTATTAGGAATCACCACTCTCTCTTACTGTGAATGTGAGGAAGTTAGAACACTCCTATCAATTTCAGGTGATAAGCAAATAGAAGCCCCCCACTTCTAAGCGAGCCGTAGGTGGGGGAGTTTACTTCATGTGTATAACATTAGACTTTGAAGAAAGAATACAGTGTTGAAACTGTTGTTTCCATGTTGCTAAGCCTGTTTTCTTTTTATGAGAAATCCATTCGTGATAATCTTCTTGTGTTTTCCACAATATACGAATCATATACTCATTTCCATAATCTGTACGTTGTATATGATTGAACTCGATGTTAATAAATCCATGAGTACTAGAGAGTGGATAATAGTTTTGAAGTGATTGAATCACTTCGGTTTCATAGCCAAATTTAATATGAATCAGTTTCGTAATAATAAACATAGGCACACCTCTTTATATACATGATAAAAAATTATATAAATGAATAACGATATAAATATTATACTATTCTGAAAATTAAAAGTAAACAAAAGGAAAAAGCATATAAGGGGATAGAAGGGATTTAATTTAGAATAGAACAAGGCTATTCTATTAAATAGAACAGCCTTTTAAATAAGGGATAATCATGGTGAAAAAATTCTTCTATCTATAAAAAGAGAATAGTAAGGACACCGACGATTACACAGTAAAATGAGAAATATTTTAAGTTTCCTTTAGCCATAATGTTCATAAACCATTTTAAAGAAATATATGTCATGATAAATGTTGCAATGAATGCTACAAGATAAGGAATAAATAATGTATTTAAATTAGGATCTTTTGCAATATCTGTAATACTTAGTAATAATCCGCCTAAACTAACCGGAATATATAGTAAGAATGAAAAACGTAAAGCTGTTTCTTGTTTCATGCCAAGTAACATTGCTGCAACAATTGTAGCACCCGAGCGGCTAATACCAGGAACTAACGCACAAGCTTGAGCCAGCCCAACAATAATCGCATCTTTCATTGCAAGGTCTCCATCATTTTTACGTCCACGTAAATTGCGAATAATCCAAAGACCAATGGCTGTAATAATGAGTGAAATTCCAACCATTTTGACCCCTTTTAGGTAATATTCAATATGATCTTTAAATAACACACCAATTACGCCTGCAGGAATTGTGGCAATGATGAGGTAAATAATAAAGAAAAAATCTGATTTTGCCTCTGCTTGTTTTGTGAATAAATAAGAGAAACCATTTTTCGTTAGTCTGATTAGATCATTTCTATAAATGAGTAATACTGCTAATAATGAAGCAGCATTAACAAGCAGCTCAAAACTAAACCCTTCTATTTTTAAACCCAATAAGTGCTGGGCTAGTACAAGATGCCCACTTGAAGAGATTGGGATCGGTTCCGTTAACCCTTGAAATAAACCAAGGAATAAATACTTTAAAATATAATACAATTGTTCCATAACATCCTCCTTATAACGAATAGTTGATATAGACAGCTTTTCTTATTATAGCAAAATAGTGCCAGTAGATTGAAAGAAAAATAAAATTCATTCTTGAATAATAATACAAAGCTCCTACCTTTTGGTAGGAGCTTTGTATTATTATTTTGTTGTTGCAATTTCTTGTATGCTTTTTGATAATTGTGTATCAACTTTTTGGGCATCATCGATATGCTTCATAATCGTCGTATTTAATTTTTCGAACATTTGTTTTGTAGTAGCGAATTCATGTAAAACCTCGTCATTGCAAAGCTTTTGATTTTCAATAGCTTGAATAACATTTGTAGCATCTGTTTGCAATGTTTGGATCATTGTTAAAATAGTTTCAATTCTAGCGTTTGTATCTGCGCTCATTTCGACGCCTTCATCGACTAAATGAAGATTATCTTTCGTATTTTCATATGCTTTCTCAATTTCTTCTTGAATTTTTTTCGTTAAGTTCCCTATGTTTTTTGTGCTTTCAGCTGTACTTTCCGCTAATTTACGTACTTCATTTGCAACGACTGCAAACCCTTTTCCATGTTCACCAGCACGAGCAGCTTCAATGCTTGCGTTTAATGCTAATAAATTTGTTTGAGCAGCGATATTTTGAATCACTTCAACAATTTGTTCAATTTCTTTAGAGCGCTCACTTAAATGATTCATACTATCAGAAGTTCGTTGCGATTGTTCACCTAATTTGTTAATTACAATTAACAAACGATGAACAGATTCTTTTCCTTCGTTAGAACATACGACAATCTTTTCAATAGATTGAATGAGGTCTTGTTCTTTTTGTAACATTTCACTGTTTAATTCATTTGAATTTGTTGTACTTGTAGAAACGTTCTTGAAACTTGCATTTAATTGTTGAATTAAGTCTTGGAGTGTATGATGTTGGCTATTCACATGCTCATGTTCTTTAACAACATTTTGTAAACGCTTATGAATAGAAGAAATGATTTCTTGTTGTTCGATTTCCTTTTGTTGTAATTGAGTTTCTAATTCATGTATGCGATTCTCTAATTGGCTAATTTTCGTTTGCAATGATTTTGTTTGAGTAAACATAGTATTCGCTCCAACCGCCTTTGATTTTTATTTTCTCTATATTTGGATTTTAGCATTTTTAACGCGTTATAAGTATAGTTAATTGTTAAAAATTTAAGAATGTATTACATTATTTTGTAATCCGCGCTCTTTTGTCATGAAAAATAAAATGCATTTAATGAGTTTGTAAACAAACTGTAAAATAAATCATGTATAACTGTATGAGAAGGGAGTCGGATTATGAACTATTTTAAGCGAATCAGTAGCCTTGTATTAGCAGGAATTATTGGCCTTTCTAGTACAGTCGCTGTAAAAGCTGAGTCAAACGACGAGAAATTAAACAACATGCAACAGCAATTGCAGCAGAATAATGATGATATTCAGAAAAAAGAACAAGAGAAGCAAGCTGTTACGAAAGAAATTCAAAGCATTGAGAATGAACTACATACTTTAAATAATACAATTACAAAAAACAAAGAGGATCAAGCTGCTATTCAGCGTAAAATTGATGAAACGCATAAGCAGATTGAACAAAAAAAGAAAGAAATTATCGTTTTAGAAGATAAGGTGCTTGCTCGCAAAGATATTATGAAAAAGCGTATGATTTCTGTACAAAACAGTTCTAATACAAGTTTAGTAGTGGAAGTTGTTGTAGAATCAAAAAACTTTGCTGATTTCTTACAACGTATGACTGCTGTGTCTACAATTTTAGATGCAGATAAAGAAATTTTACGATTACAAGAACAAGATCTTCGTCAAATTGAAGAAGATAAAAAGACAATTGATGAAAAAGAAGCGTCTTTAACTGTAGATAAACAAAAGCTAGCGCAAGCGCAAGCCGAACTACAAGAAAACTTGAAAAAGCGTCAAGAAAATTTACAAAGTGTACAAGAAAAATATAATCAAATCGCAAATCAAATCAATTTAGCTGAACAAGAAAAAGCGAAAATTGAAGCAAATATGAAAACTGTGCAAGAAACGATTGCTCGTGAACAAGAAGCAGCTCGATTAGCAGCAGAAGAGCGAGCGAAAGCAGAGGAAGCTGCCAAGGCTGAACGAGAAGCTTTAGAGAAGGCGAAAGCAGAAATAGCTGCTAAACAAAAACAGGAACAAGCTGCACCTGTAGTAAACAACAATACTTCAAAACCAGAACTGAAACCAACTCCAAAACCTGCTTCAAATGGGAGAGAGATTTATGTAGAAGCTACAGCTTATACAGCAGATCCTTTAGAAAATGGTTATAAGGCAGGAGAGCATGTTAAGTCAGCAATGGGACATGATTTAACTGGAAATCCAAACTTAAAACTAATTGCAGTAGACCCAAGAGTCATTCCATTAGGATCTACTGTGAAGGTTGAGGGGTATGGAATTGCAATTGCTGGAGATACTGGTGGAGCTATTAAAGGACATCGAATTGATGTACTAATGCCAAATAAAGCAGCATCTAGTGCTTGGGGCAGAAGAACTGTTAAAGTTACAATTTTAAATTAAAATCAAATCCAACTTTACATTATGTGAAGTTGGATTTTTTTGTAAATAAATGTTAAGTTGAATTTACATTTTGTAAAGTATAGCATACAATAATGGTAAGGGGTGGTAAAGTTGACCATTTATAATAGAGTAAAGGAGCTAAGAGCTCGTTTTAACTTTACACAAAGTACATTGGCTGAAAAAGTCGGTGTGACAAGACAAACAATTGCAGCAATTGAAAAAGGAGATTATGTTCCTTCATTATTATTAGCGTTAATGATTTGTGATGTTTTTCATCTAAAGATGGAGGATGTTTTTGTTTTAAATAAGGAGGGAGAAGTAGATGAATAAAATCGCTGTTTCGTATATTGTGAATCTATTGTATAGCATAGTATCGTGTTGGGCGTTGGTTGAGTTTTATTATTTTTTTGCAGAGTTTTCGAATATTATAAAATATGACAAATTTTCATTTGAAATATCAATGAACGTCATGCCATTTGTACTATTATTAACTGGAGCTCTTATAGCGTTTGTTTTCTATAAGAGGAAAAAGAAAAAAGTGAAGTCTCTTTCCGTCTGGGTGTATCCGTTATTATTTCCACAGGAAGATGAACGGGAAGAGGGAATGACAGCGAAAGCATGCCGTACTACATTTCTTTCTTTATGGTGTGTATTACCTTTTGCACTTGCATTACTAGTATTCACTCCTTTAGTGAGCCTATATGTTCCTGCATATCCATTGTATATTGTGTATTTTATCTATTTCATTCAAATGACAGTGTTTCACATTTCACTTTATCGAAATAAATTTGCTTAAAGGCGTGTGTATAGCACGTCTTTTATTTTTTACAAAAAATTAATTTATAAAGAGGTAAGGGTTTACAAATGTTTCTTATGATAGAAATTAGATTGAACATGGGGAAGTGAGAAAATGAAAAAAGTATTGTTGTATAGCGGAATCATTGGCATTGCAAGTGTATTATGTCCAGGGAATTATGTGAATGCAGAGTCGGTAGAAAAGAAAATGTTTGTAAATGAAATAGAGGAATTGCCGAAAGGAAGTATATCAAACCCGGCATATCGCGGGAAAGTGGAACAGATGGTGAGGGCTCATAATCAGTGGGGGATGAGGAAACTCCCACTGATTAAAGTTTCACTTTATCATATTCATAAATAAATTCTTATTCCTTTTCACCTCATACTTGTACATATAGTCATCTTATCTTATCATCTTATATAGAAGTAAGACTTTGTAGTGGAAAGGAATTATATATGAATAAGGGGAAAGTATATAGTATATTAGCAATTCTGTTGTTTGTTGTAGGTGGAGTATTAATAGGTAAGCCATTTTATGATGAATATATGGCAGGGAAAAAACAAGAAACGAATGCTCAAGTTGTTCAGAAAATGGAATATCAAAAACAAGAAACAAAATTTGTAGATGCTTCTCAAATTAAGCAGCCCGATTTAGCAGAGGTAGCGAATGCGTCGTTAGATAAAAAACAAGTAATTGGGCGAATTAAGATTCCGAGTATTTCATTGGAACTTCCCGTCTTAAATAGTTCAACTGAGAAAAATTTGTTATCAGGTGCAACAACCGTGAAGGATAAGCAAGAAATGGGAAAAGGAAATTATGCATTAGCTGGGCATAATATGTCTAAAAAGGGTGTTTTGTTTAGTGATGTAGCAACTTTGAAAAAAGGCGATAAAATTTATTTATATGATAATGATAATGAGTATGAGTATGCTGTAACAGGTGTATCAGAAGTAACTCCTGATAAGTGGGAAGTTGTGGAGGATCATGGGAAAGAAGAAATAACACTTATTACTTGTGTATCTATTGCAGATAATTCGAAACGTTATGTTGTTTCAGGTGATTTTGTACAAATGAAGCAAAAGAAATAAAGAAGGTTTACTCGCTTGAGAGTGAACCTTCTTTATTTTTGCCAATATTAAAAAATAATAGAATAAATATATTATGATTACAACATATTAGTATTTTTGTATAATAAAGGTGTATTTTGAGTTTTGGAGGAACAAGAATGAAGAAACAAGTGCGAAAATTATTTTTAACAGCGAGTGTAGCATTATTAGTAGCACCCGCATCTGTTTATGCACATCCAGGAAGAACGGATGCTAACGGTGGACATACGTGCCGGACAAATTGTGAGAAATGGGGATTGCAATACGGAGAATATCATTATCATAACAAACCGGCTTCGAATAATACTACAAATTCTACGACATCTAGTCAAAATAATGGTGCAGCAGAAGCTAAAGCACAACAAAAAGCTGAGGAACAAAGAAAAGCGGAGGAAGAGAGACAGCGTAAAGAGGAAGCGCAACGACAAGCGGAGGAAGAGAGACAACGTAAAGAGGAAGCACAACGACAAGCCGATATAGAAAAGGGTCAAGCAGATGGTCAGAAGAATGGAGAAACAGATTTTCAAGCAGGAAAGAACAATGTAGAAGTACATATAGCTGGAAAATCAGAAGCTTATAAGCAAGCTTTTACACATGCGTATTCTTCAGCGTGGTTATTAGCAGAGCAGAGAAAAGGGCATTTTGAAAAAGGAAAAGAACAAGGATTAGCGCAAGAGACAATGGATGATAGCCAAGTAGCTCCAGAATTTAAAGCAAACTTTGCAGAAGGATTTCAAATAGGAAATAAAGAGCGAACAGAAAAGATTAAAAAGGAACAGGAAGAGATAGGTAAAAAAGATGGGGAAACATTAGCTGAAAAGAATCCTAGAAATAATGAAAAAGAAGAGTATGTAAAAGCATATGAAGCAGCTTATGAAAAATCATATGAAAATACGAAAAAACGAATAGAGAAAGAGGGATATACATATGCATTTGAAAACTATGATTTAAAAGTCCCTTCGAAGTATAAACAAAATGATTTGCAGAAGAAATGGTTTACAGAAGGATTCCATTCGAATAAAAAAGCCAAAAAAATTCGTGAAGAAGGATATAAAAAAGGAGATAGCTGGCTTTCATTTTTCTATAAAAGATTTGTTCCAAGTGAATACAAAGAGCATAAAGAGTTATATAAGCAAGCAATTGAAAAAGGTGAGAGTGCATAAAAAGGTGAGGGAAAGTCCCTCATCTTTTTTATTCCATCCATTTTACTAATTTTTTAGATAGTAACCATAAAACACAACCTAGCACAATTGCGACAGCTCCTATCATGATAAATACTAGAAGTTGTGAAGCTTGCAAGCTGTCCACTTACAATATTAGCAATCCCTGAACTGGCAAGCCAACACACCTATCAGTAAAGAAGCAAGTTTGATTGGAGCTAAGGTGCTTACCATTGATAATCCAACAGGTGATAAGAATAGTTCACCTAATGTATGGAAAAGATACGTAAAAACAATAAAGAGTAAGTGTGCTTTTTCCGCCACATTAGATTCATCGCTACTTGTTTTTAATGTCAAGATTACAAGAACCATATAACCGATTCCAAGCAAAATCATACTAACACCCATTTTTGTTGAGATTTTTAAATCACCGTGTTTTGTAGTTGCAACCTTTGCCCATAGTGCGGAAATAGCTGGAGCAAGTAAAATAATAAATAAAGGATTGACCGATTGAAACTAAGATGTTGGAATTTCCCATCCAAATACGGAGCAATCAATAAATTTATCCCGCTATTTTAGGGCAGTAAGACTCCCACCTCAAGATTCAGAAAGAAGCAAGGAAGATAGGTGGGAGGAGGGCTGCCCGTAACAGCCCGGTTGGTGAGGGCTCATAATCAGTGGGGGATGGAAGAAAACCCCCACTGATTAAAGTTCCATTTTATTTGTATATAGTGTCAAGGAGCTTCCTGCTTGTTCAAATCCTGCCCAGAACAAGACAACGAAGCAAGTTAAAATAATGATTACCGCTATATGTTGTTTTTTCTCAAGTTGTATCGCTGATTCCATATAAGGTTCCTCTGAAACAAACCAAAATTAAATATTTTTCTTTATTAAGTATTAAAAGTCGATAAAGTTTGATTTTTTTGAAGAAATCGGAAAACATAACAAGTGTAGAATGAGAAATTCTTTTGTGATAGACTATGGACTATGTTTGCTTTATATGGAATTTAGAAGGAGAAAATGAGAGTGTTACAGAAAAAAGAGATTTTACTTATTAGCTTAATGCTATTCTCCATGTTCTTTGGTGCTGGAAATCTTATATTCCCTCCCTTTTTAGGATATGAGGCAGGAGAGTATGTGTGGATTTCGTTGATAGGTTTTATCATATCAGCGACAGGACTTCCGATATTAGGTGTTGTGGCAGTTGCGAAGGCAGGAAGTTTTCAAGCATTAGGAGAACGGGTGCATCGTTCATTTGCTATTGTTTTTCCTTGTTTAGTGTATGTATTTATCGGTCCAGGACTTGGAATACCACGAGCAGGGAGTTTAGCGTTTGAAATGGGATTCGGATCATTCTTTCCGGAGCCTGGAAAATTAGTCTTGTTAGTTTACACGGTCGTTTTCTTTAGTATTGTGTATTGGCTTAGCTTATCGCCATCAAGACTAATGGACCTATTTGGGAAAGTGTTGACGCCTTTATTATTATGTATGATTGCTCTTATTTTTATAAAAAGCATGATTACGCCTGTAGGAGCTTTGGAAGCGCCGCTTGGAAATTATGGACAAGCACCTATGTTTCAAGGATTTTTAGATGGCTATTTAACAATGGATGCATTGGCTGCCTTAATCTTTGGTATTGTAGTTGCGAATGCTGTACAGGAAAAGGGGATAAAATCCGATAAAAGCTTAGCGAAATATATGAGTATAGCGGGCGTTGGTGCCGGGCTTTTATTGTCTATTATTTATATTATCCTTGGATATGTCGGTTCAATTAGTGGTTCATTAGGACAGTTTGAGAATGGTGCGAAAGTACTAGCAGGAGTGATGACTCTGTTATTTGGACAAAGTGGTGTTGTTCTGCTAGGAATTATCTTTACGATTGCATGCCTCTGTGTTTCCGTAGGTCTTGTGACATCGTGTAGTCAATTTTTTACAAGTGTATTCCCCAAAATACCTTATAGAGTTTGGGGATTTATACTAAGCTTTATAAGCATGTTTCTGGCTAATTTGGGATTGACAGAGATTTTAAAGGTATCGGTTCCAATCCTTGGATTCATATATCCAGTTGCTTTAACGTTAATCATATTAGGACTGTTTCATAAAAAGATTAGCCGATATGTATATATATATCCTATAACAATCGGGAGCGTAGCGCTATTTAGCGCAATAGATATTGTAAATCGGAATGTATTCATGGATAGATGGACACCGCTACTTAAACATATTCCTTTTTATACAGAAGGAGTCGGTTGGCTAGTTCCGGCTATTGTAAGTGCGTGTCTTGGAATTGTTATAAGTGTTTTAGTTAACAAAAAGGATTAAAAAGGTGCTTTCCATAACGGAAAACACCTTTTTATTTAGTTTGCATGAATTGTAACAGGCTCGCTATATTTAGCTATAGAATTTTGACGTAGGCGCAATGTTGCTTGACCAATTGTATTCGGTGAAATTTGTACATTTACTACTTTCTCAGCTGAACCTTGGCTATTTGTCGTGAAGGAAAAGGCATTACTATATCCATAAGTAGATGGCCATGTTCCGTTTGAGTTTTGTACTTTTGCAACTTGTGTACCGCCAGCTATGAAAATTCCTAGCGAATAATTGTTGTACGTTGTGTTAGGTAATAAATTATTGACTTGAATTTTTATTTGAAACACTTCATTATTTGGTAGAACGCTAGGATGAGTAACTACATAATTATGAACGGGTGTCGCTATTGAACCTTTATATCCGTATGAACCAGGTTTAAAAGTATCCGTATTGAACCATTGATAACCTTGAGTTGGAGCGCTCCAAGGTTCTGGTTGTGGTTCAGTTGATAAGCTTGGCTGCTCGAATGTTTGTAAAGGTGTTGGTTCATCTAATTGTAATCCACTTATTTGGTCTAAGCTTGTGTATGTCTCCTGATGGGATAACCAATTTACGATATTTTCTAACAAAATTGCATCGTTTTGTTCTTTATAGCCATCATACGTTTTCTTCGGTTGTCCCGTATCTTCACGAACGTATTTTGGCGTTGCATCTTCGACTGGGGATGAGTCACCGATAAAGGCTGCTTTCCCGAGCCCTACTTTAGCGATTGCAACATATGGACCTTCCGCAATACCACCGCCATTATAAACACCACTATCCACTGCATGATTCCATTTTGGTGGATTCTCTGGAAGATATACAATTCCTTTTGCTAATTTAGGATTTGTAATAGCAAGTGTAGAGCCCGCATGCATAGCTACAGATGAAACACCTGCTGTAATACCAAATGATTGATTAGGGGATACGATATTTGTAGCAGTAATATCTCCTAATGCATTGTAGCGAAAGCGAATACCAAAGTTTTGTGATAACCAATCAGAACTTTCTACTCCTTGCATTGCTAAGGAAGTTTCTTCTTCAGTGGACATTCCTTTTGCAGCATTTTCCCATGCACCTCGTCTATACCCATTAAAAACTTCCGAAGAATCCCAACGATTTTTATTGCGGTCTGCATTATAATGATCCGCTATAAAGAAAATACTTCCACCATTTTTAACATATTGTAGCATAGCGTCTTGCTCTGACTTTTTGTAAGGAATATTTGCTTCAGGAACGATAAATACATTGTAATCTTTTAGAGTTTCATATGTAATCGGGTTCGATTGGCGAAGTTCTTTTACAAAATATCCATTATTAGCAATACCATTTCCAAAATCAGAAAAACCACCATCGATAACCCAATCAGCTGTTCCGGCCGTTTGACCGTGAGTGTTATCAAATAATACTTTTTTTCCGTTATTTTGATTGATAACCTTTGCTGTAATTTCAGGTGCAGGATCTGTGGAGCTTTCAGCAAAAGCAGATGGAAGATAAGCGCTTCCAGTAGTGAGTGTAATCGTTACTGCTAGTGATAATATAAGCCGTTTTTTGTTCTTCATAGAAGAATCCCCCTAATAAAAAAATAAATTGCTTTAATAATGTAATAGATTTTTTTGCAAAAAGAAAGATGAAAAATAAAAAATATATGAAAAAGACGTAAAAATAGCACAAATTTTGTTGAAAAAGTATAACGTGAAACTTTAATCAGCGGGGGTTTTCTTCATCCCCTACTGATTATGAGCCCTCACCAATCGGGCTGTTACGGGCAGCCCTACTCCCACCTATCTTCCTTGTTTCTCTCTGAGTCTTGAGGTGGGAGTCTTACTACCCCTAAAATAGCGGGATAAAAATATCCCCTCTAATGAAGAGGGGATCAATACTTAACTAATTTTTGAGCTTGGTACATCGTCTATTTTATGGAATCCTTTTATATAATACACAATTGCGAGTGCAATTAACCAAATGGGACCAACAATTAATGCGACCCTTGTATCTTCTGAATATGCCATGATGCCTAATACAAGGATAAGAAAAGCGA
Source organism: Bacillus cereus group sp. BfR-BA-01522 (assembly GCF_022662635.1). Lineage (NCBI taxonomy): Bacteria > Bacillati > Bacillota > Bacilli > Caryophanales > Bacillaceae > Bacillus > Bacillus cereus group sp. BfR-BA-01522. The sequence continues at coordinate 142,994 of NZ_JAKUDY010000009.1, forward strand.
GTGAAAAATAAGAACTGAGTGGATATAAAGGCATTTTGTATGTTAATTTTTGTTTTGTTTGCACGGTTAATCCTTTACGGAAACGAATTTGTGCAATAAGTATAATCCCCCATGTCCAAATTGCTCCAAATGTTGAGATACTTGTAAGCCATGTAAATACTTTAGCAGGAACAAGATAATTTAAAATAACACCAACGAGAAGAACGAAAGCAGTTGCTAAAATACCGTTCCTTGGAATCCCATTTTTATTTAGGTGTCCAAATCTTTTCGGAGCTTTTTTCTGCTCTGCTAACGTAAATAACATACGGCCTGTACTAAATAATCCGCCATTACAAGAAGAAAGTGCAGCTGTTAAAACAACAAAATTAATAATCCCAGCTGCTTTTGCTATTCCAATTTGTTGGAATGTTAATACAAATGGACTTCCTTTGTCTCCTAATTCATTCCATGGATAAATTGCCATCATAACAAACAAAGCACCGACGTAAAAGAGCAATATCCGCCAAAATACATTATCAATTGCTTTAGCAAGTGTTTTTTTCGGATTCTGTGCTTCACCTGCTGTAACACCAATTAGTTCTACCCCTAAATAAGCGAATAAAACCATTTGTAAGGAAAGGAGTAAGCCAGAGAAACCATTTGGAAACCATCCGCCATGTGACCAAAGATTTGAAATACCAGTAGCAATCCCATCATTTCCAAAGCCAAATAGAATAATACCAACCCCGACAACGATCATACAGATTATTGTGACAATTTTGATTAAAGCAAACCAAAATTCAAGTTCTCCAAATACTTTTACAGATAGAAAGTTGAAAGCGCTCATTAATAAGAGAGCAAGTAGCGCCCAAATCCAGCGCGGGATATCTGGGAACCAATACTGCATATATATTCCGGCTGCTGTAATTTCGGCCATACATGTAACGACCCATAAAAACCAGTAATTCCAACCCGTTATATAGCCAGCAAGTGGTCCTAAATAATCATATGCATATTTACTAAAAGAACCAGCGACAGGTTGTTCAATTGCCATTTCTCCAAGGGCACGCATAATGAAAAAGATTACGAGCCCAGCAATCATATAGGCTAGTAAAATAGAAGGGCCAGCTAGTTTAATAGCAGAAGCCGATCCTAAAAATAATCCAACTCCAATCGCAGATCCGAGTGACATTAAAGTAATGTGCCGCTGTTTTAAACCGCGATTTAAATGACTCGATTTGTTTGAGTGTTGCATAAGAAGCCTCCTTGTAGGATGAAAAATACATTGTATATGTTTGACTATTTTAAATTATAAAACATTTTATTCTGTTGTGCTACAAGAATGGTTAATTATATCTGTACTATATATTGATTTATTCTCTAACATGTAAGTTACGGTGGTGAATGGTTGTCATCAATAGACATCATAAGAAAGCAACTTATACGTCCATGTATTTCGCTGTTTATAGAAAGGAGAGGAATAGAGCTTTAAATCAGTAGTCGATGATACTGATTCAAGTTTCAGCTTATAAAATTGTATACATAAGTATATGAGGGCCAATCGGATGGATATGAAAGATTTCACCATATTCATAGAATCCTAAATGTTTATAGTAATTTGTAACTGTGATTCGTGCATTACACCAAAGCATATGTGCTTGGCGCTCTTGTAAGATCACTTTGGCTTGTTGGATTAATGAGCTACCAGCATGTTGCTTTCGGAAGTTGGTGAGTGTAGCCATGCCTCTTAAACGATAATGAAGTCTTCCAGATAGATAGGGAGAGGATTCTTTAGAAAAAGAGGCAATGCTAATCAATTTATCGTGTAGAAATGCGCCTAGATGAAAGGAGGATGATTCGTAATCAGAAGGATATTTACAATCTTCTATCGTTTGCTTTGGACGTAAAATTTTTTGCCGTAATTCATAAGTCTCGGATGCATCAATATGTTTCACAATTATCATAGGATTCTCCTTTCTTATAGTCCTTTTTCAATAAGTTGTAAAAAGAAATAGGCTGGGGCAATACAAAGCCCTATTATACTGCTTGCACCAAGAAGAAGTGAACATGTGAGACAAGTATATTTTATTCCAGTTGATTTTTTCCATCCGTAACTACAAATCTCAATACTAATGCCAATGAGAATAATGGCAACAAGTACTTCTGCTAATAATAAAAGAGCTAAAGTTGAAATAGACATCGTGTAATTCATCTCCGTATTATTGTTGGTAGTAATATTTTACCATTAAAAAATAAGAACTGTAAGAAAAAATAAAAATTGTGTAAGAAGAGTAAAAAGAACTTGGAATAAAAAAGAACTTGGAATAAAAAAGTCCCCTTAAAAGAGAGAAGGGGACTTTTGCCTATTCGAGTATACTTTTTAGTGTATCAATATGCTCTTTAGAACCAGTAACAAGTAGTGTATCACCATGCTGTAGTTTCGTATCACCATGTGGTATTAATGCTTTCTTTCCACGATAAATTTGAATAATCAGCACATCTCCTAAGAATGGTAAACGACGAAGTGGTAAACCGTTATATTTATTACTGCGTAATTCAACTTCACGAACTGTTTCATTTGATGTTGTAATTAAATGAACGAGACTTGGTTTATCAATAAGTGCTCGTAGTAAAATTCGTGTCGAGTTAATCGTTGAGAATACGGCAATATGTTCTTGTGTCGCTTTTTCTTGGAGGAGCGGGTCTTCTACACTTGCAATGACATGTTCAACGCCTAATTCTTTTGCATGTTCTGCCAGCAATAAGTTTTGTTCGTCATCACTTGTTGCAACAACAACGCGATCAGCATCAAATGCTTTCTTTTCTTCTAATGATTCTATAGAGATTGTATCTAACTTTACAATTGGGAAGTCATGTGACTGAGATTCCTCTGTGTTTAGTTTATTTTGACGCATCATATAAAGGGTTACATCATAGCCTTCACGCTTCAAATCAAGCGATAGTGGCAATGTAATTCGACTTGCACCAATAATAGAAACTTTAGGTTTTGGCGTTTCCACTTTTGGGAACATCTTTTTAAATAATACAGGTGCAAAAATACATGTAATGACTGCACTTAAAATAAGCGCAGCAGACAGGCTTGGACTAATAATCTTCAATTTTTCACCAATTTGCGCTGCTGCGATAACTAATGACAGCGTAGATGTTAATAAAATCGCACTTCCTAATACAATGTTGCGTGGATACCATTTTCGCAAGATAAGCGATGGTAGCAGTTTTGAAATAAGGAGACCGATAATTAAAATTGGAATCATTAACATACTAGAAGGTTCTTTAAAAATAGACCATACTTCTAGATTAACACCAACCATAACGAAGAAAATAGGGATGAAGAATCCATATCCGATAGAATCCAGTTTTTCGACCATTTCTTCATTTGGCGATAGTAAGGATACGAGAACCCCAGCTAAAAACGCTCCTAAAATATTTTCTGCACCGACAGATTCAGATAATCCAACTAATATTAAGATGAGTGCAAAAACAGCACGTGTGTCAATTTGTACACTACCCGCCTTTAAGCTTTCTAAGTATGGAATATTTTTAAAGCGTCTTGCAACGAAATAAATGACAATGCCCGCTCCAAATAAAACGAGAAGGAGCCACATACTTTGGCCGCTTTCAGAGTTTAATCCAACGAATACAGCAAGCAAAATCATTGTGACTAAGTCAGCGATAACAGCGACTAATAAAATAATTTGGCCAATTGCTGTTTTACCTAAATTGTTTTCTTTTAAAGTTGGCACAACGACACCTAAGGAAATCGTTGAAATAATTAACGTCATAAAGAGTGCACTATCTACAAATCCAAGCCATACGAACATGAGCGATAAGCCATAGGACAAAATGAAGATGAACAAGAAGATAGTACTTGCTACTTGGAACGTATTTGGTTCGTTTGTTTTATTCTTTTTTTCTTTTTGTTTAAAAATTGAAAAGTCAATTTCTAAACCGCTTAAAAACATTAAGAAAATAAATCCTAGTGTTGATAAGACCTCTAGCCACATATCTGGCTCGATAACGTTAAATCCACTTTTTCCTACAAAAATCCCTGCAATAATTTCTGCAACGACAACAGGAATTGCTTTTAATTTAAAGCGTTGCAGCAAAAGGGGAATGAAAAACGCGATTGCGACGACAATCATGAGTGATAGGACTGAAGAATGTTGTTCCATTGCGTTCTCTCCCTTCAAATAATATAGTACTTATTTAGCCATATTATAAGAAGAAAAGCAATGCGTATGAACTCGATTTCATAAAGAAAGAGTTTTCTTAACATTTGTCATAATAAGTATACTTTAGATGATTATGTTGTAATTTCCGTAATATGGATGAAAAGGGAGAGTGAAACTTTAACTAAGAGGGATGCGTTCTTTGCTAATTAACAGCCGGATTAGTGAGGGGAAATAGCGGAATAAAAAAGTCTGCTAGGATATTGTCCAGCAGACTTTTGAAAATTACATAGAGAAGAAAATCCAAACTGTACCAGCAACCGTTACTACAGCGATGAAAAAGCTGAATAACATTGCGATTGTTTGTGCGATACCTTCTCCTTCTTTCATGTGCATAAACATAACTAATTGTAATGCTGCTTGTGCCACTGCCATTGCAATGATGCTTGTTAAGACTGTTGAAAGTGGCAAACTAGTATATAACGCTACGTATAAAGCAAGGAACGTTAATGCAAGTGATAAAATAAATCCGAAAACGTGTGACCACGGAAACCCGCTATGAGCTTGATTGTTTTGTCCCATTATTACGCCACCATCCCGTTCAAGTAAACTAGTGTGTAAATGAAGATCCAAACAACATCAAGGAAATGCCAGTATAAGCTGATAATAAATACTTTACGAGCTGTAATTGGTGTTAATCCTCGTTTTAAAATTTGGATAATAACACAGATTGCCCAGATGATACCAGCTGTTACGTGAGCACCATGCGTTCCAAGAAGGACGAAGAATCCAGATAGGAATCCACTTGTTTGGATTGTTGCGCCTTCTGCAGCGTAAGTCATAAACTCTTCAATTTCAAAGAAAAGGAAGCCTGCACCTAAAAGTAATGTAAAGATAAACCATCCTAACATTGCATTTTTGTTGTGCCTACGCATCTCATGAATTGCGATACCACAAGTAAAACTACTTGTTAAAAGTAAGAGTGTTTGAATTAAAAGGGTTTTTAGTTCAAACAGCTGAGCCGGTGTAGGGCCATCTGCCGTACGACCAGCAAGTACTAGATAAGAGGCGAAAAGTGTTGCGAACAGCACGATCTCAGCCCCTAGGAAAATCCAGAACCCTAGAATGTTCAATCTACTTTGTTCCAATTGATATTCTAAAGGTAAGCTTTTATCTAAAGCCGCCATTTCGTTTCACCTCTCATGCAACATGTTCTGTCTTTTTAATTTCATCTACGCTAATGTAATATCCTTCGTCATAATCGAATGAGCGCCAGATCATACAAGCCACCATACCAATACCACCGACAATTGCTAACCAGAACCAGCTAAATACTAAAGCAAAACCTGCAAGACCGATAAAAGAAGACATAATGATTGGAACACCTGAATTGCTTGGCATGTGAATTGGTTTCAATTCTTCAGCCTTCGGTGTAATAGACTCACCATTTTTCTTCATTTCCCAAAATACATCGCTATGCTTAATTTCTGGTAATTTTGCAAAGTTGTAAGGTTGTACTGGAGATTGTGTTGCCCACTCAAGCGTACGACCATCCCAAGGGTCTCCAGTTACATCGCGTTCGCCATGGCGAATGCTGTAAATTACGTTGTAAGCTAATAGGATGAAGCCAATACCCATCATTACTGCACCGACAGATGCGATTTGGTTTAGCCATCCCCAGCCAAGATCAGCTGAGTACGTGTACATACGACGAGTCATACCATCTAAACCTAGGAAGTACATTGGGAAGAAACAGATATTAAATCCGATCATAAAGATCCAGAATGTCCATTTACCAATGCGCTCATTTAGCATGTGACCAGTCATTTTTGGATACCAGAATGTAAATCCGGCAAGCATTGCAAATACTGTACCTGCAATTAATACGTAATGGAAGTGAGCGATTAGGAAGTAGCTGTTATGGTATTGATAGTCAGCTGCTGCCATCGCAAGCATAACCCCTGTAACTCCACCGATTACGAAGTTTGGAATAAATGCCAATGACCAAAGCATTGGAACTGTAAAACGAATACGACCTTTATACAGTGTAAACAACCAGTTAAAGATTTTAACACCGGTTGGAATCGAAATCGCCATAGTCGAAATCGAGAAGAATGAGTTAACTGCTGGACCAGCACCCATTGTAAAGAAGTGGTGAAGCCATACAAGACCACTTAAGATTGCAATTGCAACCATTGAATATACCATTGCACTGTAACCGAATAAACGTTTACGAGCGAATGTACTTACAATCTCAGAGAAAATACCAAATGCTGGTAAAATAACGATATATACTTCAGGGTGACCCCATACCCAGAAAAGGTTAGCCCAAAGCATTGGCATACCGCCGCTCGCCATCGTAAAGAAGTGAGCATCGAATAGACGGTCAAATGTCATTAATGCAAGAGCAACTGTTAATACTGGGAAAGCAAATAGAATAATAACAGTTGTAACTAAAATAGACCATGTGAACATTGGCATTTGCATTAACTTCATGCCAGGTGCACGCATTTTTAAGATTGTAACAAGGAAGTTAACTGCTGTCATCAGCGTACCGAGACCTGAAATCTGTAATGCAATTGCGTAGTAGTTATTTCCTACGCCAGGAGAGAATTCTGTACCCGCCATTGGGAAGTACATTGTCCATCCAGCATCTGGAGAACCTCCGATAACAAAGGCGATGTTGAATAACATAGCACCGATAAAGAATAACCAAAAACTTAATGCATTCAAGAATGGAAATGCAACGTCACGAGCACCAATTTGTAATGGTACAACAACGTTCATTAATCCCATAACGAATGGCATTGCCATAAAGATAATCATAACTGTACCATGCGTTGTAAAGATACCGTTATAGTGTTCAGCGTTTAAATATGTTGTATCAGGGAATGTTAATTGTGCACGGATCATTAGACCATCCATACCACCGCGGAATAACATTAAAATTGCTGAGATAATATACATTATACCAATTTTCTTATGGTCAACAGTTGTTAACCATTCGTCCCAAAGCCATCTCCATTTTTTGTACTTTGTCAGTACGAAAAGGATTGCTAATGTCACAAGAACAATAGATGCGTCAGCTCCGTAAATAATCGGATCACCTGTGACAAAAAATTCATCAAGCTTCACTGTGTTCACTCCAATCTGTTGGAATAGTAGCTATTACTTTTTATTTTTGTAGTAGTTGTAATCACAATACTCAAGTGATTTTGGATCTACATAGTCTAAGTGATGACTAGAGAAAGTCATACGACCTACTACACCAGGTTTAACAATTTCGTTATATTTTTCTTCTGTTAATTTAGGAGCAGTTTGTTGTACTTCTTTAACCCATTTGTCATACTTTTCTTTTGTTTTTGATTCAAGTTCAAACTCCATGTGAGTGAATCCTTCACCTGAGAAGTTTGCACTACGACCAGTGTAAGAACCTGGTTTATCTGCTTGTAAATATAAGTCCATAATCATGCCATCCATTGTGTATTTCATACCACCAAGTTCTGGAATCCAGAAGGCGTTCATTGGACCAACGGATGTTAATTTGAATTGAATTGGTACACCAGCTGGAATGTTTAAGTAGTTAACGGTTTCAATTTTTTCCTCTGGATAACTGAATAACCATTTCCAGTTTGCTGATGTAACATAAATTTCAACTGGTTTCATATGTTTAGATTGCTCTGGTGCTTTTTCCGATGCATAAGTAGCTTTTACCGTTGGAATTGCTAAAGCAATAACGATAATAACTGGGAAAAGCGTCCAAATAATTTCTAACATTGTGTTACCGTGTTGATCAGGTGGCTCATAGTCCATATTTTCTGGTTTTTCACGATAACGAATCAAGATGACTGTAAACAAGATGAATACAATTGCAATAATTAACAACATAAGCACGAATGACCAAACAATTAAATCATACTGTGCTTTTGCAACAGGTCCTTGCGGGTTTAATACTGCGAGTTTCTTATCGCAGCCACCGAGGAACAAGAGTAATGATAGCGGAAGAAGTGAAGCCAACTTCCAAAACGCTTTCTTTAGTTGCACGATTGAAAATCTCCTTTCTCCTTGGATTGAAACTATGCCAATAAAACAATATAAACCTATTAATTTATAGAAGGCAATAGTTTTCATCATATTGTTAAAAAATAGACACAAATACACACTTTTTAAGGTGAATATCATTTGTAACTTGATAACATTGTAAACTATTTTTTTAACAAAAAGGTGATTGTAGAAATTTTAAGATAAATAAAGTTATACCAAGATATCCAGTAAATAGAAAAAAACTATCTTATCATAAAGAAAGATAGTTGAATGTTTTATATATTTAGTTTATTTCCTGTGTAATATTTGGTTGCTGATGAAATGTGACAAATTTTTTATATTTTATTTGATATAAAATGTAACAAATGATCATAAACGGGATTCCGCAGTAAAGAGCAATGCGTTGATCTGGTATAAAAGCTAAGCTAATAAATGTAATAAAATTTAACGAGAAAGCAACAATTGGAACGAGTGGATAAAGAGGTGTACGGTATTTTAAATCGTTTATATTTCCACCGTTCTTTAGAAATTCTCTTCGAAAGAAAAATTGTGAAGCGGCAATTGACATCCAAACGACAACCGCTGCCATTGCGGCAATTGATGTGAGAACTAAGAAGACTGTATCTGCGGCAAATACGCTCGTTAATAAAGAAAGACTTGCAAAAATAAGACTGAAAATTAAAGCATTAAGAGGTACCCCTTTTTTCGTTAATTTTGTAAATAATGGGTTTGCCATACCTTGCTGTGCCATTGCCCAGAGCATACGTGAATTTGCATATAGTCCTGAATTTGCTACAGATAAGACAGCAGTGATAATAACAAAATTCATTATGTCAGCTGCATATGGAATTCCGACTGTGTCAAAAACAAGTACGAATGGACTTTCAACGAGATTAGCTTCTTGCCATGGAAGTAAGCCTACTACAACAGCAATGGCCAATACAAAGAAAAATAAAGTACGCCAAATGGTGTTTTTTATCGCTTTTGGAATTGTTTTTTCAGGTTGTTCACTTTCACCAGAAGCGATACCGATTAACTCTGTTCCTTGGAATGAGAAGTTAACAGTAATCATTGTAAATAAAACAGCTAAGACACCATTGGGGAACAAACCGCCGTTTTCAGTGAAATTATGTAGCATTGGTGCGGGCTTCCCATTGAAATCTAGAAATCCGAATATTACAGCACCTCCAAGTACAATGAAGATGACGATTGTAGCAACTTTGACGCTAGCAAACCAAAATTCTGCTTCTGCATATGCCTTCGCTGATAAAGCGTTTACAATAAACAGTAATGCAGCAAATGTAATGCACCAAATCCATGAAGAAACGTCCGGAAACCACCGTTTCATTAAAATACTAACAGTTGTAAGTTCTACACCAACTGTGACAGCCCAATTTAGCCAATACATCCAACCGACAACAAATCCAAATCCTGGTGAAATAAATTTGCTAGCATAACTTTGAAAGGAACCGGCTTCTGGCATCGCAACAGATAGTTCACCAAGACAGAGCATTGTTAAATACATAACGAAGCCCCCAACTAAGAAGGCAAGAATTGCTCCACCAGGTCCAGCATTGTGCACAATTTGTCCAGACCCCATAAATAGTCCAGTACCAATAACACCACCTAGAGCAATCATAAATAAATGTCTGCTCTTCATTGTCCGCTTTAAACCGCTTTGGTTTGTAGTTGTTTGATTCATACTTTTTCACCCCGTATTTGCATTGTTTGTTTTGTTTACCTATTAGGATTTAATTGCTAGATTAATCATTGATGGGGGATGAGAAACAATGACTAATTACCTTCTGTCCTATGCGGATATAAAATCACTATTTACCGCAGGAGCATTTCTAATTCTAACAAAATATTCTGAAAATGTATATTTATTTTTTCTTTTTATTGCAAAGAATTAGAATTTTTGAAAGATAAAATCGAATAATGATTTACATTTTCTTTCTAGTAAACTAGTAAGAAGAAGGGTACAATGGTGAGAGTGATGTGAAAATAATTAATGTGGTAATGGGGCTTGATTGATAATGAAAAAACTGAAATATTTATTCATATTAGGTATAATCGTGGTTGTTGTAGGTCTATTTGGAAAAGATAAGATTGTGCAAAAAGCTCAAGAATTAAGATTGAATTATTTAACTGAAATGAAAGAAAACGCTATAATTGAAAATGTTCCATTTATACAGCAACTTCCTGAATTACCAAGAGGGTGTGAAGTAACAAGTTTAGCAATGCTACTTCAATATAAAGGAGTTGAAGTGGATAAAATGAAGCTTGCGAGTGAAATTTATCGCGTCCCGTTTGAAGAAAACGGTTTGCATGGTAACCCGTATGAAGGCTTTGTAGGAAATATTTATACAAAATCTGAGCCGGGATATGGTGTATATCACCAACCGATTTTTAAACTCGCAGAAAAATATGTTCCTGAAAAAGTAATTAATTTAACTGGAAGAGATATAGGAGATGTATATAAGGCAATTAGTTCAGGTTCACCTGTATGGGTCATTGCGAATACAAGATTTCAACCGTTAGATGATGGACTTTTTGAAACATGGAATACAAGTGCAGGAGAAATAAAGATCACGTATTATGAACATAGTGTAGTAGTTGTTGGATATGACCAACATTTTGTATATGTAAATGATCCGCTTGCAAACAATCCGCGTAAAGGAGTGCCGCGCGCTCAATTTGAAAAAGCATGGGAACAAATGGGGAAACAAGCAATTACTATTTTATAAAAATAAGCAGTCATCTAAAAAAGATGACTGCTTATTTTTATCTTGCTATTTTTGGATAGCAAGATGTGGATAGAGTTGAGAATGTGAACAATTAGTTAATTATTCTGAATATTATTTATTTAACTTGCGATTGGAGCTATAATAACATTTAACTTAGTGAAGAAAGGAAGAGTTAAATGGATATTGTAAATGAACAGCTTCTATTAAAAAATCAATTGATTGAATGGAGAAGATATTTTCATAAATATCCGGAATTGTCTTTCCAAGAAGAGAAAACATCACAATTTGTATTTGAATTGCTTCAAAAAAATCCACATTTAGAAGTATCTAGACCGACAAAGTATAGCGTCATGGCAAAGTTAATTGGGAAGAAACCTGGCAAAACGATTGCGATTCGTGCTGATATGGATGCTCTGCCTATTCAAGAAGAAAATGAATTTGAATTTATCTCCAAGAACCCTGGCGTTATGCATGCTTGTGGGCATGATGGTCATATCGCTATCTTACTTGGTACAGTATATACCCTTGTTGAAAAACGTGAACAAATTCGAGGGGAAATTCGTTTTTTATTCCAACATGCTGAAGAAAATTTCCCAGGTGGCGCTGAGGAGATGGTAGCAGCTGGTGTAATGGAAAGCGTTGATTATATTATTGGTGCACATTTGTGGGCATCGCTAGAAGTTGGGAAAGTTGGTATCACTTATGGTCCTGCGATGGCAGCCCCTGATGTATTTAAAATTTCAATTGAAGGAAAAGGAGGGCATGCTGGAATTCCGCATGAAACAGTTGATAGCATTGCGATTGGTACACAAGTTGTAGCACAAATTCAACAGATTGTATCACGTCTTACAGACCCGTTAGATTCTCTCGTTATATCTGTTACGCAATTTCATGCGGGTACAACACACAATGTTCTTCCGAAGCAAGCAGAGATTGAGGGAACTGTTAGAAGTTTAAGACATGAGCTACGAGAAGAGACAGCCCAAAAGATTGAAAGAATTGTTAAGCATGTGACAGAAATGTATAAGGCAAATTATACATTCTCATATGAATATGGATATCGCCCTGTTGTGAATGATGAGAAAGTAACAGCGTATGTTGAAGAAGCAGCGCTACAGCTTTATGGAAGAGAGCGAGTTGTACGTTTGAAGCCGACGATGGCAGGTGAAGATTTTTCAGCTTTTCTGCAAAAGGCCCCAGGTACGTTTTTCTTTATTGGTGCAGGGAATAAAGAAAAAGGAATTGTATATCCACATCATCATCCGCGCTTTACAATTGATGAGGATGCCTTACCAATTGGAGTTGAGGTTTTTGTTAGAACTGTTTTGAATTTGATGCGCAAAGGAGAATAAAATGAAGAAAATTCGTATGCTGGCAATGATTCCAGTTCTTTGTTTAATTATTGGACCGATATTTACAAATTCAGTTACTCCATATGTACTAGGTATGCCATTTTTATTATTTTGGATTTTATTATCTGTGTTCATTACCTCCTTTTGTATGTGGATTGTATATTGGCTAGATCCTGCTAACAAGGAGGAGATGAAATGATAGCACTTATTATCATTGTTGTATTTCTATGTTTGGCATTATTTTTAGGAGTTCGTGCAAGAAGTGGAAAAGACATGAATTTGGAACAATGGTCGGTTGGGGGAAGGGGATTTGGAACAGTCTTTGTCTTTCTTCTTATGGCAGGAGAAATATATACGACGTTTACTTTTCTGGGAGGAAGTGGATGGGCATATAGCAAAGGTGCACCTACATTTTATATTTTAGGATACAGTGCATTAGCATATATTTTATCTTACTTTCTCTTACCTCCAGTTTGGAAGTATGCCAAAGAGCATAGATTGATTTCGCAACCAGATTTCTTTACCAAAAAATATAATAGTAAAGCGTTAGGGATTATTGTATCGATCATCGGTGTCATTTCAATTATTCCATATCTTGTACTGCAGTTAAAAGGGTTGGGGATTATTGTTTCTGAAGCTTCTTATGGAAAAGTATCACCAGTTCTTGCTGTTTGGATTGGCGGAATAACAATTACAATATATGTGATGATTTCTGGTATACATGGTTCCGCTTGGACAGCTGCATTAAAAGATATGATGATCCTATTTATCGTTATGTTTTTAGGTATTTATTTACCCTATCATTATTACGGAGGGTTTCAGCCGATGTTTGAAGCGGTAGAAGCTGCAAAACCAGGATTTTTATCTTTACCTGAACAAGGAATGAGTGTCTCATGGTTTGTTTCTACTATTATATTAACAGCGCTAGGGTTTTATATGTGGCCCCATACATTTGCTGCCGCTTTTTCAGCAAAGAGTGAAAAGGTATTTCGAAAAAACGCCACTATTATGCCATTATACTCTTTCGTGTTACTCTTTGTATTTTTTGCAGGATTTGCGGCTATCTTACAAGTACCTAGATTACAGGGGGCAGATGCAGACTTGTCTTTATTCCGCCTTGCTATTCAAACATTTGATCCGTGGTTTATTGGGATCATTGGAAGTGCTGGAGTACTAACTGCATTAGTTCCGGGATCTATGCTTCTTATGGCTGCATCTACTTTGTTAGCAAAAAATATTTATCAAGTGCTCGCGCCATCCGTATCAGATCAGCAAGTGGCACGAGTAGCCAAGCTATTTGTGCCTATTGTGACGATTGTATCTGTTTTCTTTACCTTCAAAGGAGGAGAAACAATTGGAGCTCTGCTTTTAATGGGATACAGCATTGTGACGCAACTTTTTCCGGCGCTTGTATGCAGTTTATTTCCACGTCAATTTGTAACAAAACAAGGTGCTATCTCTGGAATGATAGTTGGATTATTCATGGTGGCTTATATTACATTATCTGGATCGACTCTCTCTACTATATTTCCAATTTTTCCGCAATATATGAAAGATTTAAATGTAGGGATTGTTGCATTAGGAATCAACATCATTGTTATGTTAGCAGTGAGTATCATGACTAGAAAAATTGAAGTACAGCATACTTCTACTATGTTAGATCGATAAAGTGAAACTTAAATCATTTTCTACAAATTATGAGCCGCCACCAATCGGGCTATTACACCTCTAAAATAGCGGGATAAAAAAATGTTATCTTTCCTTAGGGAGATAGCATTTTTTTATTGTATATATTTACCCTATACGGAGAAATATAACTGTAACGCTTAGGAGGAAAGATGATGAATTTAGAAGCAAGCTTATCAGCAATTACAAATTCTATTCGAGAAACACTGCAGTCACCTAATGATTTAACGGTACGAGAATTTGCGCTTTCTGGTTCATCTACTCGGTGCGCTGTGGTGTTTCTTTGTGGGATTACGGATAAAGATTTAATTTATCGATTTGTGATTCATCCATTACAACATGAAGAGATTCCGCCTAAAGGTCCAATCATGCAAACTTTAGTCGATCGATTTATTTCTATAGGTGAAATAAATACAGTTAAAACATTTCCGGATCTTGTGAATTCTGTTTTGGTGGGGGATACGGTTGTTTTAATTGATGGAATTCCGCATGCGTTAGTCATTAATTGTCGAGCATGGGAAAAGCGAGGTTTAGAACCGCCGATTACAGAGGATGTTATTCGAGGTCCTAAAGTAGGGTTTGTTGAAGATATTGCTACTAATAAAATGTTAATTAGACGCGAGTTGCGTGATCCGAAGCTTCGATTTCAATCTTATATTATGGGGCAACGTTCTCAAAAAGAAGTTACATTAATTTATATTGAAGATATTATCAATCCTTATATTGTAAAAGAGTTGAATCGGCGTTTACAGTCCATTAAAACAGATATGATTTTAGATTCTGGAAAAATCGAACAATTACTAGAAGAGAACACCTTGTCTCCTTTTCCGCAATTTTTAAATACAGAGAGACCAGATCGGGCGATTGCTGCTTTAGCAAAAGGAAAAGCAATTATTTTAGTAGATGGTTCACCGTTTGCAATTCTTGCACCTATGGTTATTGTGGATATTTTTCAATCACCTGAAGATTATTATGAACGCTGGATTATGGCAACTTTATTAAGAGGATTGCGAATGCTAGCTGGACTTATGGCTGTATTATTTCCAGCAGTATATATTGCGCTTGTTTCTTATCATCAAGGTCTCATTCCATCTAATTTGGCGTATTCAATTGCTGGAGCAAGGGAAGGTGTCCCGTTTCCCGCTTATATTGAAACGATTATTATGACATTAACAATGGAATTAATTAGAGAAGCTGGGCTTCGGTTGCCTAAACAAATTGGACAAACTGTTGGAATTGTAGGAGGACTTGTTATTGGAGAAGCGGCAGTAAACGCTGGAATTGTAAATCCCTTTATGGTTATTGTAACCGCGATTACGGCGATTGCTACTTTTTCATTGCCTGTTTACAGTATCACAATTACATTTCGCTTTTTGTTATTTGCGTTTATTTTAGCTGCGACTATATTTGGACTATACGGGATTATTTTAGCGTTAATTGCATTAGCAATTCATATTACGAATTTAAAAAGTGTTGGAATTCCGTATTCTACACCATTAGCACCTACTTTTTATAAAGATTGGAAAGCAGAAGTAGCAAGATTACCAAAAGCGATGTTACAGACGAGACCAGACTATTTGCAAACAAAAGATCAAATACGCTCAAAGGAGAGAAAATAAATTGAAACCGTTCGAGTACGGAGATGAGGAGATCGGATCTCGAGAACTAACATTTGCTGTATCTTCGGTCATTATAGGGACAGGGGCACTTTCGATGCCCCGCGTAATTGCAGAGCAGACACTGTTTTCAGATGGTTGGATTATATTACTTATTGGCGGAGTGATTTGTGCATTTTTTGCCTGGTGTATTGCGAAAATAGCAAATATATTTACGGAACAAACGTTTTTTCAATATACTAGCATATACTTATCAAAGCCGATAGCTTACCTTGTTACAAGTGTTATGGTGCTAACATTTGCTAGTATTACTGCATATCAAGCAAGAGCCATTTCCGTTATTTCACAAACGTATTTATTTAGTAAAACACCGATTGAACTTTTATCATTTTTTTACTTACTTGTTGTTGTTTATGGAGTAAGTGGTTCTAGAGTAGCGTTACTTCGTTTAAATATGCTATTTTTACCAATCGTTGTATGCGCTATATTTTCTCTGTCGTTATTAAATATTAATTTAATGGAGCCGGATAATGTATTGCCGCTTTTTCAAACAAAATGGAACCAATATATTGTTGGTATGAAGGAATCGATCTTTACATTCATTGGATTTGAAATTGTCTTATTTTATTCTTCAATTGTGAAACAAAAAGATAAAGCGCCTCTTGCTGCTGCAAAAGGAGTGATGATTACCAATTTATTATATATTCTTATTTATCTTACTTGTATTATGGTGTTTTCCTATTCTACCACGAAAAGTCTTGCGTATCCTGTCATTGAGTTAGGAAAGGAGATTGAAATTGGTGGGGGATTTTTAGAACGATTCGATGCCATTTTTTTTACGACGTGGATTATTACCATTTTTAATACAACAGCCATGTATTATGATATCGCAGTAATAGGGTTTTGTTCGATGTTTCCTGCTATTAAAAAGAAAACATTTATTTTTATAAGTGCGCCGATTATATATCTTTTGAATATGCTTCCTGAAAATGTGACGAAGTTAACGCAATATAGTACATATTTAGCTTGGATTGATATGGCATGTATTATCATTGTTCCTATACTTGTTTTTAGCATTTATAAAATAAAGGGGGGCGGAAAGAGTGAGCCGTCTTCATAAATACATGTGTTGCGTTATGTTAGTGATCTGTATGAGTGGGTGCTCAGAGCGAAAAGAAATTGAAGAGAGAGGATTTGTTGTAGGGGCAGCATTTGATGTTGTGAAAGAAGAAAGTGAAGAGAAGAAACCACCTCGTATGAAAGGAACGTATCAATTAGTTTTACCAAGTGCGTTAGCACAACAGGGGAAACAAGGTGCAGATGGGGCTCAGTATATGAATATCAATGTAACTGCGGATAGTCTTTTTACACAAATTCGTGAAGCATCCAAGAAAATAAGTCGTTCTTTGTTTTTTCCTCATATTAAAGTTGTTATTTTTTCTAAAGATTTATTAAAGCGACAAAACTTTTTAGAACAAACATTAGATATCTTTTTTCGTGCCCATGAAATGAGGCGGAATATTAAAATTTTTGTTTCGAAAAATCAAGCTGGAAAAATTTTTGAACAAAATGCGAAACCAGAAAATTTTCCGGCAAAATATATTGATTTACTAGCGGATCATGCAGATGTGAATTCATTTATGTTAGAGGCAGTTCGTATCGGAGAGGTTCAAGAAATGTTAACTTCTAAAAGAAGCTTTGTACTTCCAGTTTTAGAGTTAACAAAGCAAGGGGTAAAGATGGAAGGAGCTGCTATTTTTAAGGGGGAGAATAATAAACTGGTCGGTCTTTTAAGTGGAAAAGATACACAAGGATTAAATTATATAATAGGAAAGAAAGTGGGGGGATTTTTAACCATTCGAAAAAAAGAAAAGGTATTTACGTATGAAATTCATAAAATAAGACGGAAAATCCGTGCTTCCTTTACAGATCCTCGTCATCCAAAGTTTATAATTGATATGTATCCTAAAGGTGTGCTTGGAGAAGTATATTTAGGAGAGGATGCAAAAGCATGGAGTGAGAAGCGAATAAATTCATACATTACAAAAGAGATGGAACGTATAGTGGGGAGAACAATAAAAAAAGTACAAAAAGAGTATAAAACGGATGTACTTGGATTAGGGGATTATTATAAACGGCATAATTATAAAAAGTGGAAAAAAGTAGAGAAGAATTGGGATTATGGGGAGAACTACTTTATGAAGACTGATATAGCAGTTCGTGTTCATCCGGTAGTAGAGCATTCTGGTTCATTAGTACCAAAAGGTGGTCAGTAATATGAAAATGCTTTCTACTTTAGCAATTATTAGTATGATTTTGATGGCTATTATTCCATACACAGTGTATTTTTTAAATAAGAAAATAAAAAAATACACTGTGCAACCATGGGAAGATGTAAATGAAGAGGAAAATAGGAAACCAGTAGATTAGATTTCCTTTTGTTTTTGGGATCGTAAAATTTAAAATCTAGCAACGGAAGTAAGGGATTATAATCATTTATATAGAAGTATAAGGCGTGAAAATGAACCATCAGTAGAGAAGAGAAGTCTCACTACTGATGGAAGGTTTTATACAAGCCCTAGCCAATGTACCAATTGCGTAGAGAGGAATGTAACAACAATGGCGATTACGGTAGGGATTGCAAACGATAAGAATGTCCATTTTGGACTTTTTGTTTCTTTATATATGTTAACCAATGTTGTTCCACATGGGAAGTGCAGAAGAGAAAACAACATTGTGTTTAACGCAGTTAACCAAGTCCAGCCGTGCTCTAAGAATAAGTTTTTAATTTGATTAAAATCTTCTATTTCTGTTAAGGCACCAGTTGATAAATAAGACATTAATAAAATTGGAATAACAATCTCATTAGCTGGTAAGCCGAGAATAAATGCAGCGAGAATAAATCCATCAAGCCCGAGCAATTTAGCGAATGGGTCTAAGAAATTAACGAAATACATAAGTAGGCTTGTGTCGCCGATATAAATATTTGCTAAAACCCAAGTTAAGATAGCGGCAGGTGCAGCTACAACTACGGCACGTTTTAAAACATAAATTGATTTATCAAGTGTTGCACGTACAATTGTATTCCAAATTTTTGGTTTACGATACGGTGGTAATTCCAATGTATAATGAGTTGGAACACCTTTTAATGCAGTTTTTGATAGAGCCCAAGAAACTGTTAAAGTAACGATAATTCCGATGACTACCATGCCGACTACAACGCCTGCTGTAACAAGTGTTTGCATGCTACTTGTATAACCGGCAGCCATAAATAATGATGCCATTAAAATTAAAGTAGGCCATCGTCCATTACATGGAACGAAGTTGTTTGTTAAAATTGCTAACATACGCTCACGTGGTGATTCGATAATGCGTGTTGACATAATAGCGGCAGCATTACAACCGAAGCCCATTGCCATCGTTAAAGATTGCTTTCCGTGTGCACCAGTACGTTTAAATAAACGATCCATGTTAAATGCTACACGAGGTAAGTACCCATAGTTTTCTAATAAAGCAAACATTGGGAAGAAGATAGCCATAGGTGGTAACATAACGCTAATAACAGCCCCTGTACCCCGGAATAAGCCAAGTATTAAAATACCATGTAACCATTCAGGTGCATGCATTGCTTGGAACAAAGCAGTTAAATGTCCCTCTGCCCAACCGAAAAATTCAGCAATCATATCTGACGGTACATTCGCTCCTGCAATGGTAAGGTAAAAAATAATAGATAAAATACCAAGCATAATTGGAAATCCCCAGATTGGAGAAGTGAAAATCTTATCTAGTTTTTCTGAACGATACAATCTATCGGTATTTGTGTATTGTACTGCATCTTTACAAATACTTTTTGATGTACGATAAATATCACTAACAATGTCATCGCGTATATCTTCTTTAGTAAGCGTTTGTGCATGCTGAATAATATAATCTAATGGAAGAGCCTTACTGGCTGAGTGAGATTCCATTGATTACGACCTCCCTTACAAGCGGTTCTTTATGATGTTTTTGAAGTGTAGTTAAGAAATTTTTATCCCCATCTAGTATTCGCAGTGCAACCCAACGAGCTGGGTATGTATCACCGAATACTTTGTAAATTTGCGGCTCTAATTCTTGAATCATCTTTTCAATATGCTCATTATAAGTAATTTGAACTGGTGTAGGGATTGTTTTTTTACTAGCCACTTTAGAAATTACATTTAGTAAATGTCCAATTCCAGTACGGTTGCGAGCTGAGATTTTGACTACAGGAACGCCAAGTGACTTTGCTAATTTCTGTTCATCAATGACGATTCCTTTTTTTTCTGCTTCATCTATTAAGTTAATGCAGACGATTACATCGTTTGTCATTTCCATCACTTGTAATGCTAAATTTAAATTTCTTTCCATTGCAGTTGCATCTACAACAACTACAGTTACCTCTGGTTTTTCAAAAATAATATAATCTCGTGCTACTTCCTCATCTGCAGAGTTTGAATAAAGTGAATATGTTCCAGGTAAATCGATTACCGTATATACCTTTCCGTTATGCTCATATTCTCCTTCTGCCTTTAATACAGTTTTTCCCGTCCAGTTTCCGGTATGTTGTTTTAATCCTGTTAATGTGTTGAATAATGTACTTTTCCCAGTATTCGGGTTTCCTGCTAACGCAATGCGATGGTTGTTCATTTTGAATCATCTCCTATTAATATTCCAAAAATAAGGGAGCTTTCTTCGCTACGCAATGCAATTGTTGTGTTGCTCACTTGATATGCAACGGGATCTCCGAGTGGACTTTTTTGCAATACTTTAATGGTAGCCCCGGGAATAAATCCTAAATCTAATAAACGTCTCTTCATAGTTCCTTCTAATTGTATTCTCTCGATTTGTACAAACTCCCCTGTTCTAAATGAAGAAAGGGGTTTGGTATTAGCCGACACCATAAAAGTTCCCTCTTCTCTATATTTTTAGTTATAGTTTAAAAAGTTTCTTAAGGTAAACTTTTTGTTATTAATATACTAGACTACATTCGGTAATGCTGTCAATTAATACTTTAGAAATATTCAAAAATTTTTAGAATTGTTCCAATTTATTTTTTGTGATAAAAAATATGACTAGAATTTATGTTGGATATATGCATAGTTCAAACAAATATGTTCAGACAAGAATAGTTTGTAAATTTAATTTTAATAAAGTTGGTTAAAAGGAGAGTTTTATTTACTTCATATTTACATTATTAAAGTTAAATTTACAATGAATGTAATTTTTTGTGGATTCTTTTGGCTTTTCTTGATGGGAATAGTTGAGAAATATAAGTTTTTAATACCTTTATCTCTATTTACTTAAAATTAAAAATTGCTTAACACTAACACAATAATATTGTCCTACAATGAATTTGTGTTCGAAAGAAGTCGATGAATAAGAAAAGTGATAATTCAAATGGGGGTACAAGATATGGTCATGAAAAAGGGAATTACATTTTCATTAGCAGCATTAGTTGTTGCAGGTGCATTAGTTGGTTGCGGAAAGTCAGAAAGCACAAATACGAATGAGACTGCTAAAGGTAGCAATGATGCAAAACAAGAAGAGATATCTGGTACGATTGCAGCAGCTGGATCTACAGCTCTTCAACCGCTTGCAGAAGAAGCGGGTAAAAAGTTTATGGAAAAGAATCCTAAAGTTTCTGTTCAAGTTCAAGGTGGCGGTAGTGGAACGGGGATTAACCAAGTAGCCTCTGGTGCGGTACAAATTGGTAACTCTGATGTCCCGGCGGCAGATAAAATAAAAGATCCAGAAAAAGCAAAAGAATTAGTTGATAATAAAGTTGCAGGTATCGCATTTGCACTTGTTGTTAATAAAGATGTGAAAGTTGATAACTTAACTGTACAACAAGTACAAGATATCTTTAGTGGAAAGGTTACAAACTGGAAAGAGCTAGGCGGTAAAGATGAGAAAATCAATGTAATCAATCGTCCGGCATCTTCTGGTACACGTGCTACATTTGAGAAAACGATTATGAAAGATGTAAAGATTAATGACGGGACAGGAACAACGCAAGATTCTAACGGTGCGGTAGAACAAGCAATTAACTCTACGCCAGGTTCTATTAGTTACCTTGCGATGTCCTACATGGTAGGCGATAAAAAAGGGGCATTACAAACTGTAAAAATTGATGGTGCAGAACCAAAGGTTGAAGAGATTTCTGCTGGTAAATATCCATTCTGGTCTTATGAATACATGGTGACTAAAGGAGAAGCGAAAGAAGCAACAAAGGCTTACATTGATTATGTAAAAGGTAAAGATTTTGAAAAACAAGTTGAAGATATGGGATACATCCCGATGTCTAAGCTAGATAAGTAACACATACAAGGAGGCTGGCTGCGAGGCCAGTCTTGTTCATTTCAAACTATGAAGTGGGGTTATGTCTTGTGATGAAGGGAAAAAAGCAGATTAATTATGTGAAAAGCGAGTACATTGGAAGAACACTCGTTACGTTTTGTGGTCTATTTATTGTTCTTATTACATTATCGATTATTGCATTTATTTGTGGAAAGGGAATTCAATCTTTTACACAAAGTGGTATTTCCTTTTCTGAAATGTTAACTTCAACAAAATGGAATCCGAATGTTGAGCCAGGTTCTTTTGGTGCAGTTATTTTTATTGTCGGTTCCACGCTTGTTTCAATTGGTGCGGTTATGATTAGTACACCAATCGCGATTGCTCTTGCAATATTTATGAATTTAATATCGCCTAAGTTTGGGAACAAAGTGTTGAAACCAGTTTTGGAATTATTAGTTGGTATCCCGTCCGTTGTATACGGTTTATTAGGGGTTACGATTTTAATTCCATTGTTAAGAGATTCTTTTGGTGGTGTTGGCTTTAGTTTAATTGCAGGTATTGTTGTACTTAGTATCATGATTTTACCTACTATTGCTAGTATTGCTTCTGATGCAATACGTGCGGTTCCATTTGATTATTTAGAAGCTTCGTATGGTTTAGGATCGACAAAATGGCAAGCGATTAGCCGTGTCATTGTTCCTGCTGCTAAGAAAGGTATTTTAACAGGGATTGTTTTAGGGTTAGCACGTGCTTTTGGTGAAGCGCTGGCAGTTCAAATGGTAATTGGGAATACGGTGAAGTTGCCAGAAGGAATATATAGCCCAACGGCAACGTTGACTGGTATTCTCACAATGGACATGACAAATACGTTAAACGGAACGGCTTGGAATAATGCTTTATGGACCTTAGCGATGATATTGCTTGCTATTTCATTCCTATTTATTTTAGTTATTCGAGCAATTGGCCAAAGAGGTGAACGATAACGATGAATGCAAGAAAGGTAAATAATATTTGGACGGGTATTTTATATACAGTTGCAGCATTTGTGGTAGTTTTATTGGTTTTCTTAGTATATGAGATTTTACAAAAGGGCTGGGGATTTTGGGATCCAGGTTTCTTGTTTGGAGAACCGAGTAATACGAGGGCTGGGGGAGGGATTGGTCCGCAATTATTCAACTCTTTCTATATGCTTATTATTACGCTTGTTATCTCTATTCCACTTGGATTGGGAGCTGGGATTTATCTTGCAGAATATGCAAAGCAAGGACGCTTTTTAAGTTTTGTTCGTCTATGCATTGAAACGATGGCATCATTGCCTTCTATTGTTGTTGGCTTATTTGGTTTATTAGTGCTTGTTACAATGACAGGTTGGGGCTATACAGTAATAGGTGGTGCACTTGCTTTAACCATTCTAAACTTACCAGGATTAACGCGAGTTTGTGAAAATGCAATCACAGAAGTCCCTGCAAATGTAAAAGAAGCAAGTCTTGGACTTGGTGCAACAAAGTGGCAAACGATTGTGCGAATTATTCTTCCATCGTCATTACCGCAAATTATTACAGGGATTATTTTAGCGGCAGGTCGTATATTTGGTGAAGCGGCGGCATTAATTTATACAGCGGGATTAACATCACCAATTTTAAATTCTGCAGTTGATTTTTCTAGTCCTGCACATCCGCTAAATCCATTTCGACCAGCTGAAACATTGGCAGTTCATATTTGGAAATTAAATTCTGAAGGGATTATCCCAGACGCGAAGCTGATTGCAACAAAATCAGCAGCAGTACTCATTGTTATGGTATTACTGTTTAATATTATTGCTCGTTTTACTGCAACTGTACTTCATAAACATTTTACGGGAACGAAAAAGTCTCGTAAAACATCGAAAGTAAAAGCTGCTTAATATGTGTATGTTTACGAAAGAAAAAACGTTATCTCTAGTTTGTGAGATAACGTTTTTTTGTTAGGCGTTTGGAGTATCGATAGTCGTATTTGATTTTCTGCGTGAGCGACGCTTTTTACCGAATTTATCTAATAGCTCATACATAACAGGTACAACAACGAGTGTAAGTACAGTGGAAACAGCTAAACCACCAATTACAACAACGGCTAAACTTTTAGAGACCATACTTCCTGCTTGCGATTGGCCAAATAATAAAGGTAACATTGCGACGATTGTTGTAATGGCTGTCATAATAATTGGACGTAATCTTGTAGAACCTGCTTCTAGTAAAGCGTCACGAGTTGTCATGCCATGCTCTTTATTTTGTTGAACACGTTCGATTAATACGATAGCATTTGTGACGACGATCCCGATTAACATTAATGCACCGATAAGTGAATTGAGATCAACCGGCGTTCCGGAAATGATTAATCCTAAAATACCACCAATAGCAGCGAGTGGTAAAGAGAAAAGGATTGCAAATGGAGCGCGTGCTTGCCCAAATGTAATAACCATAATTAAATAGACAACTCCGATGGCAATGCCCATGATTTGAAATAAATCTGTAAAGTTTTCTTGCATGGATTCAGTTGCTCCAGCAACGGCAACTTTTGCACCGGTTGGTAAATCTAATTTAGCGATTGCTGTATTTACTTCAGCGCTTACTTTACTTAAATCATCGTTAGCAGCAACGGCATTAATTTGGATTGTTTCTTTTCCGTCTTTATGGAAAATTTCAGTTTGTAATTGTTTTTCTGATATTGTTGCAATATCTTTTAAAGGAATTGCTCCTGTTATCGGTGATAAGATGTTTGTATTAAGGATATCTTCTTTATTATTTATCTTTTCATTTTTATGTTCTAACATAATAGTTGTTTTTTCATCATCGATCGTGAGTTGTCCGATCGGTGATTTTTTCATAAGGAGTGAAACTTGTTCTCCAACTATTTCTGGTGTTAATCCAACTTGTTCTACTTTGTTTTGATCGATTTTAATTTGCCATTCTTTCTTTGATTCTTCTAAGTTTGTTTTCACTTTAGAAAGTCCATTTAAACTTTTTAATTTTGTTTCAACGATATCAGCAGCTTGCTTTAAACTTGTTTCATTGTTTGCAGTTACGTTGAATTGCAAGTTATTTCCACCGCCAAAATTAGAATAACTTGTTTTTGTATAATCGAATTCAGCTGGTTTGAAATCTGTCTGTTCTTTTTTTAGTTGTTTAATATATTGATCAATATCTGTTCCTTTTTTAAAGGTTATAAATATAGATGCAAGATTATTTTTAGTAGTTTGCCCCCACTGTGCATCTTCAGCACTTGACCCTATTCGTAAAAAAGTATCTTGTACATCGCGATTAGAAAGTAATTTTTTTTCGAAGTCAAAAGCTTTTTGTTTTTTAGATTCCTCATCATAACTCGTTGGAAATGTCATGTTAATTGAGAGCATCGTATCGTCTTCTGATTTTATATTTGCTTTTGGCAGTATGATATAAGCAGCAATGGAAGCTACAAATAATAAGAAAGACGAGAATAAAATAATAAATTTATGTGAAAGTGCCCATTTTAAAGTAGCCGTATACTTTCTTGAAGGTCTCGATGTGCGCTGTCTTGTTTTTCTAAGTAATAAAAACGCCATAAGTGGAACAACTGTAAGTGCAACAACGAGAGACGAAAGAATAGAATATACAACTGCTAATACCATAGGAAGCATCAATTTGCCGATTGCGCCTGATACAAGGCCGATAGGTAAAAAGACAGCCACTGTAGTTAATGTTGAAGCAGTAATTGCAATAGCAACCTCTTTTGTCGCATCTACAATAATGTCTTTTGAAAAATGCTCTTTTTGTAAGCGACGGAAGATATTCTCGATAACAACGATACTATCGTCAACGAGACGTCCAACAGCGACTGCTAATCCTCCAAGAGTTAAAATGTTTAACGTAACATGAGATTGATCGAGTAAAAATAGTGTTAACAAAATAGATAACGGGATACTAACAACAGCGATAAGCGTTGTTCGCACGCTGCGCAAGAAGAGTAAAATAATAAATGTCGCAGCGATCGCTCCTAAAATGACCTCTTTCCCCATACTCGTAACAGCATTTTCGATTTGTTCGTGAGTAGAGGATAGTAATTTAATTGTGTAAGTATCTTTATATTCTTTACTAATGTTTTTAAGTTTTTTATCGATTTCTTTGCCGATTTCAACGGCGTTTTTACCTGGTTCTTTCATAATAACTAGGGCGGTTCCATCCTCGCCATTTACATGTGAAATAGCATCATAATGTTGTTTTAATTCTATTTGAGCTATATCTTGCAATTTCAATTGAGATGTAAGTGATATGTTTTTTACGTCATCTACATTTTTTACATTTCCAATGACGCGAAGGCTGTGGTCTTCGTTGTTGACAGTCACTTGACCAACTGGAGTAGAAGTTTCTTTTCCTTGTAAAGCAGTTAATACTTGTTGAGAGGTTACATTTTTATTTTTCATTTCATTTATGTCTAATATGATAGATAGTTCAGATGTTGATTTACCGTAATACATGACGTTAGCAACGCCATCGATATTTTCGAACTGCGGGATAATTTCTTTTTCAACCTGTTTTTCGTCAGCTTTTGTAAACCCATTTTGTTTTTGAATAGTAATTTGTGCGAGCGGAATCATAGAAGTGTTTAGTTGGCTGACGACAGGTTTTGTAATTTCTTTTGGGAAATTTACGTTGTTTGTAATCTTTTCGACAGCACGCGTCGCCTCTTTCATGTCTGCTTTAGACGTATATGCAATGTCGATGCGTGATAACCCCTCATGAGTAGAAGATGTAATTGTATCAACATGCTCTAAGTTTCGAAATTGTTTTTCGAGTGGTTCGGTTACTTCTTTTGTCATTGTTTCCGCATCTAATCCTTTAGACATTGTAGTGACAGTGATAGCAGGATTGTCGGCGCTGGGCAGAAACTCCATTGGTAATTTTGAGCCGGAATAAATACCGAGTACAGAAACGAGAAAAATCATAATGATGATGGCGGCCCGATTTTTTAATGAAAATTTTGTTAACCTATCCATAATTAAATTCCTCCATCTTTCTTTACTATTTGTTTTGGTATGGCACTTTCTTATCATATAACAAAATTTGGATATTTTTCACTAAAAAACGCAAAAAAATTCTAAATTTTTCCTTTCGCATGAGAGTATCTTTTAGTTTGAAAAGAAAAAGCTAGCTTGTGACATTGAAGAATGTTTTATTTAAACAAATGATGTTATATGATTAGAACTGTAAGGTAGAGAGGTTATGTATTGTGCATGTTACAGAAATAGGGAATTTAATTGATTCATTTTTGCCCCCCGCCATTTTAGAAAAGTAAAATTTCGATTTCTCGATTTAGAGGGAGGAAAGGAAGGGGAGTTGGAACGGTCTGATTAGAAGAAGCCTTGTAATCAGTTGGGATGAAGGGAACATTCGCTAAGTAAATCTTTACTTTAATTGATTTTTTTTTATAGGATGAGTTTCGTATATAACGAAATGGTATTTTATAAGAAGAGATGGTTTGAATAAATAAGACAAAATGTATTGATGGATAAAATAATATTTATATTTTTTTATAAAAGGACTTGCTATTAAAAAAACGGTCTGGTATATTAATAAGCGTCGCTGATGCGAAACAGCAAAAAGCGCAGAAAGAAATTATAAAAAATGTTGACATCGAAAAATGAAGCTGTTAACATAAGGGAGTCGCTTCGGCGGCTGATGAGTTCTTTGAAAACTGAACGAAACAAACAACGTGAAACGTCAATTTTTATTTATGATGCTAGACAAACTTTATTGGAGAGTTTGATCCTGGCTCAGGATGAACGCTGGCG